>DATMBI010000055.1:0-7882 GCA_035559375.1 Gemmatimonadaceae bacterium
CATCATGCCACGAGCCACGGCACGAATCGTTCCGAATGCAGCCCTCAGATTTGTGTCCAGAACCTCGTCCCAGTCGCTGTCCCGTAGACGTACCACGAGATTGTCACGCGTGAGGCCGGCGTTGTTGACCAAGATGTCCACCGCTCCAAACACGTTCTCGACGCGCTCGACCATTTCCTGAACCTGCGCCAAGTCCGACAGGTCGCAGCCGAACCCTTCCGCGCCACCTCCGATTTCCGCTGCCACTTCTCGGGCACGCGCGACGTCGCGACCCACGATGGCTACACGCGCACCGCACTCTGACAATGCTTGCGCGATCGCACGCCCGATACCGCGCGTGCTCCCAGTGACTAGCGCACTACGACCGTCCAGTTCGATCCTCATTGCCTAAACCTCGCGCCGAGCGCAGCCAGCTCCTCCGCTGTTCCACACGGCAAAACCTCTACGCCTGGAGCGATCCTTCGCACGAGTCCAGAGAGGACACCGCCAGGCCCCATTTCCACGAAGAGTGCGTCCGGAAAATCTTCCACAAGCCGCCGTACGACGCTGGTCCATTGCACAGGTTCGGTAATTTGGCGCGCTAGCAGCGATCTCGCCGTCGGTGCCTCCAAGACCGGCCCGCCCGTGACGTTGGAGTAGACAGGGAAGCAGGGATCCGCCAACGCTAGCGCGTCCAGAGCCTCTGCAAGGCCCACCTTTGCCTCGGCCATCAGAGGTGAATGGAACGCACCACTCACCGCCAGCTTTAGCACACGCCGGGCTCCTGCCGCACGAGCCAGATCCATCGCTCGCTCCACAGCCTCTGGGTAGCCTGATACGACTACCTGATCAGGCGCGTTGAAATTGGCAGGTACCACTTCCTTCCCAGAAAGCTCACTCGCCTCGGAGCAGATCTCTCCGATGGGACGTGTAAGCGCGCCGAGTATGGCAGCCATCGTACCGGGCCGCACCGTACCAGCCGAGTGCATCAATTCGCCGCGCTTTCTTACCAGGCGAATGCCGGCTTCGAAATCGTAGGTGCCGGCGGCACAGTAAGCGGTGAACTCGCCCAGAGAATGACCGGCGGCAGCCACCACAGGGAGGGAGCCGAGGCTGCGTGCTGCTTCGAGTACGGCAATGCCATGCGCGAACAGCGCGGGCTGGGCATTGTGCGTTAGAGTAAGCGCATCGAGCGGGCCCTCGAACATGATGCTAGAGAGAGGTATTCCGAGAGCCCTGTCGGCATCCTGTATTACCGCTCTGGCAGCCGGATAGGCTTCGACAAGGTCGCGCGCCATACCTGGCTTCTGCGATCCCTGCCCGGGGAAAAGCAGCACTACAGGCTGTCTCATCGCTCGAAGGGCTCAGAAGCGTACTACCATAGACGCCCATGTGAAGCCGGCCCCGAAGGCCACGAGCAGCACATTGGCACCCTCGCCGATACGACCGGAGGCTAAAGCTTCCTCCAGTGCGATGGGGATCGACGCAGACGACGTATTGCCGTAACGGTCCACGTTGACGTAGACCTTTTCCATGGGGACGCCTGCGTGTTTGGCGGTAGCCTCGATAATACGGATATTGGCCTGGTGCGGGATGAGGAGATCGATGTCGTTGCCCGTCAGTTTGGCCGCGTCCAAGGCGCGATCACAGGCTTCGGACATCGAGCGAACGGCGTGCTTGAAGACTTCACGCCCTTCCATTCGGATGAAGAACGAGCGGTCCTGAAGTACGCGTTCGTCGAAGGGTCGAGCCGCTCCACCCGCTGGTCGTTGCAATAGATCGGCAAGCTGGCCGTCGCTCCTGAAATACGTCGACAGAATGCCTTTCCCGTGTCGGGATCGCTTGAGAACTGCCGCACCGGCGCCGTCGCCGAAGAGAACCGCTGTAGAACGGTCGGTCCAGTCCGTGATCGCGCTCAGTTTTTCCGTGCCCACCACGAGCGCGGTCTCAGCGTTGCCACTCACCAATAGCCCTTCGGCTACGATCAAACCGTAAAGGAAGCTAGTACAGGCGGCGCAAACGTCGAAGGCGGCTGCACGTGTGGCAGCGAGCTCGGACTGCAGTTCCACTGCCGTCGACGGAAGCAGTCTGTCAGGCGAAGCTGTGCCGAGGACGATGACATCTATGTCGCCCGCGTGTATTCCCGCCCTTTCCATGGCCACCCGCGCCGCGGCAGCAGCCATCGTCTTGTTCGTCTCCTCGGGACCTGCTATACGGCGCTCGCGAATGCCAGTACGCTGCACGATCCAGTCGTCACTGGTCTCCAGCCCCATCTTCTCGAAATCTTCGTTCCGCAGCACCCGCTGTGGTGTGTACTTGCCCACACCAGCTAGGTAAGCGACAGGCCGCTTCATGCCCTCGCCTCTAAGGTGCGCGAGCCGGCCTCACCGAGGCGCTGCCCTATGTGAGCGTCTAGCTGTGTCTCGACTGCACGCGCCGCTACCTTGATGGCATTTTTGATCGCCCGATCGGAGGATTTGCCGTGCGAAATGATGCTGACTCCCCGCACTCCGAGAAGAGGAGCACCACCGTACTCGGAGTAGTCCAACTCCTTGAGGGCACCGTCCAAGTCGGCACTCTGCACGCCCGCTCGATCGCGCAGAAACCCAGCTATCATCGGTGCGACCGCCTCGTAGAACTTGAGAACGACGTTACCGACGAAACCGTCGCACACGACCACGTCGATCGGGCCCCGATCGCAAGCACCGGCAGGAAGGTCTCTGCCCTCTATGTTGCCGATGAAGTTGAGGCCCGAAGCTGCGATGAGCTGGTGGGCCTCCTTTACAGCCGCGTTGCCTTTCTCCGGTTCCTCTCCGATGCTCAGCAGCCCGACGACCGCGTTGTCCCGTCCCAAAACGCTCTCAGCATAAGCAGCGCCTAGTCGCGCGAATTGGACCAGCTCCTGGGCGGAACAGTCGACGTTAGCACCTGAATCCAGCACCACGATGGGCTGCCGAGCCGTGGGGAAAAGCGTCGCTATGGCCGGACGAGCCACACCCGGATGAAGACCGAGCACGTAGGCTGAAATCGCCATTTGGGCACCAGTATTGCCTGCCGAGACGAAAGCCTCGGACCTACCTGCGATCTGCAGTCCCAGCCCGACATGCATCGAGGACTGCGGCTTTCCCCGCAGGGCAGCTGATGGCCGCTCCGACATTTCGATCGCATCGCGCGCGTCCACGACCTCGATGCGAGAGATTTCGCTCTTAGCGGAAGCGTACTCCCCGCCTAGAAGTTCTTCTAGATGAGACTCGACAACCGCCTTGCGGCCCACCAGCTGAACGCTGTGCCTGCGATCCAGTTCCTGTAGCGCCAAGAGGGCACCGCCAATGGGGGCGAGTGGTGCGAAGTCGCCGCCCATGGCATCGACAGCGACCCTTGCCAAGGTTCACCCTTCCCGAGCTGCCACGCGTTGCTCCCCTGCATAATAACCGCACTCGGTGCACACCCGGTGCGGTCTTTTGGGAGCCTTACAACGAGGGCAAGGCTGCAGCGCGATGGGTGCCGCCTTCTTGTGAGTGGCGCGCGTGCGCTTCTTGCGCTTCGAAGTACGTCTCTTCGGTACGGCCATTGAACTTTCGCAGGTGTGGGTTGACAGGATCCCTCAGTGCCCCAGCGACCGTAGGGCGTCCCAACGACTGTCGAGGCTGGGCCGGCAATCGCAAACTGTTACGTTCAAATCGACACCGCAATACTGGCACAGTCCCCTGCAGTCCTCGCTACACAACACGAACGCCGGCACGGCCAGCAACCACTGCTCCCGGAGCGCCGGCCGTAGGTCCACTTGCAGTGCCCGCGGCGGCATGATGTATACGTCGTCCTCCGGGGCTACCTCGTCCTCTGCTTCCACGAACAGTAGGTGCAGCTCGTCAGCCATAGCCAGCGTTAGGTCACGCAGGCAGCGTCTGCACTCCGCTCGCACTCTGCCCTCGTACCGACCGCTGAAGTAGTACCTTCCCTCGCCTGCCATCGAGAGCCTGCCAGAAACGGCGAGCCCTCCGACAGGAATCGCATCGCCCGACTCCCAGATCGGGTCAGTTACGTCGAGGCGTTCATCGACCTGTAACGCGTGCTTAGCCAGCGCAGAGCGTTCGAAAACCAACATAGAACGTCGAAATTTACCGGACGCCAGCCCGCTGTACAAGGCACGCTAGGCCCTCAAGCCAGGCGCACTAGCTCCCTTTCCGCGAAGAAGAAAGCTATCTCGCGCGCTGCATTCTCGTCCGAGTCCGAGGCGTGAATCGCGTTGCGTTCCTTTGACTCGGCGTACAGCCGCCGGATGGTACCCTCCGCTGCTTCAGCAGGGTCGGTAGCACCGATCACCCGTCGCAACTCCGCTACGGCATCGTCGCGCTCCAGCACGAGAACCATGCAGGTTCCGGAAGTCATGAAGCGCACCAAGGAAGCGAAAAACGGCCGCTCCCGGTGGACTGAATAAAACGCTTCGGCTTCGTCCGTAGTGAGGCGCATCGACCGCGCCGCGACAATTCGAAAGCCAGCACCTTCCAAGTGAGCCAGGATGCGGCCAACCTTCGCACTACCGAAGGCGTCTGGTTTGACGATTGCAAGAGTTCTTGTCTTCACCTGTTCGGTCCGTCCGTGTTCAGTAGTACCGCAGAACGTTACGCTCGACTCAAAAGCTCGCGCACTATCGGCACGAAATCGGCCGGGCGGTCCGCCACCCGTATGCCGGCCGCCTGAAAGGCCTCGAGCTTCTCAGCAGCCGTTCCAGAAGAACCGCTGATGATGGCTCCCGCGTGGCCCATCCGGCGTCCAGGAGGCGCCGTGCGTCCAGCGATGAAGCCGACTATCGGCTTCGTTACGTGCTCGCGAGCGAACACCGCCGCCTCCTGCTCGTCCGTGCCACCTATCTCCCCGATCATGCATATGGCTCGGGTCTCCGGGTCGTTCTCGAACGCCAGGAGGCAATCTACGAAGCTAGTACCGATGATCGGGTCGCCCCCGATGCCAACGCACGTGCTCTGACCGATGCCGGCACGGGTGAGTTGGTACACCACTTCGTAAGTGAGTGTACCCGATCTGCTCACGACACCGACTGGCCCATCCTTGCAGATCTTGCCGGGGATGATCCCGACCTTGCAACGACCCGGTGAGATAACACCAGGACAATTAGGCCCGACGAGGCGCGCTCCCCTCTCCACCACATACGGATACACGCGAGTCATGTCCAGCACCGGGACCCCTTCGGTGATCGCGACAATGAGCTTTATGCCCGCATCTGCAGCTTCCATTATCGCGTCGGCCGCGTAGCGTGCCGGTACATACACGACCGACGTGTTGGCTCCGGTCGCAGCGACAGCGTCGGCCACGGTGTTGAAAACCGGCACGGTGCCATCGAACATCTGGCCACCCTTGCCCGGGGTCACCCCCGCGACGACGCGCGTTCCATATTCGAGCATCTGACGCGCATGAAAGGAACCGTCTCTGCCGGTGATCCCCTGCACCACCACGGTCGTGTTCCGGTCTACCAGTATGCTCATGCAGCCCTCCCCATCGCCAGCTCGACCGCACGCCGCACGGCCTCGTCCATATCGGCTGTGGCATCGAAGCCGTGCCGGCGTAGTATGTCCACGGCAATCTCCTCGTTGGTGCCTGTCAGTCTTATAACGATAGGAACCGCCAGCGGCTGCTCCCTCGTGGCAGCCACTATCCCGTTGGCGACATCGTCGGTGCGCGTGATTCCGCCGAAAATGTTGAACAAAATGGCCTTGACGTTGGGATCGGCAGTAATGATGCGCAGTGCCGCGATAACCTTTTCGGGGGACGATGAGCCTCCGATGTCCAGGAAATTGGCTGGCTCGCCACCGTAGTACTTGACGAGATCCATCGTGGCCATCGCCAGGCCAGCGCCGTTCACGCAGCAGCCGACGTTGCCGTCGAGCTTGATGAACGTCAAATTCGCCGCTCTCGCTTGGCGCTCGCTATCCGGTTCGGCAGCTTCATCCCGCAGGGATGCGATCTCGGGGCGGCGTTCCAATTCGTTGTCGTCGATGACCATTTTGGCATCCACCGCCAACAGTGTGCCGGAGGGAGTCAGTACCAGTGGATTGATTTCCGCGAGGGAGCACCCAGAGTCGATAAAAGCAGCGTAGAGTTTCTGGAGAATCACCGCGGCTCGACGCGCCAGTTCCACTTCCGGATAAAGGAAGAAGCCGAGGCGAATCGACTGAAAGGGAAGCAATCCGTAACGCGCATCGACGGGTATTCTGAGGATCTTTTCGGGAGTGGTCGCTGCCACTTCCTCGATATCGATTCCGCCAGCTGGGCTGACCATGACCACAGGCGCGCGGCTGCGCCTATCGAGTACTATCCCGGCGTACGCCTCGGAACGAATCTCCGCGGCCCGAGCAACGAGTACTTTCTCAACTGCAAGGCCCTTTATTTGCATGCCCAGGATAGCCGCGGCTGCTTCCCGGGCCTCCTCGGGACTCGCAGCCAACTTGACACCACCGGCCTTTCCCCGACCTCCGGCGTGAACTTGAGCCTTGACCACTACTTTGCCGCCCAAGCGGCGTGCCACTTCCTCCGCCTGTGCGGGCGTGGTGGCGATTTCGCCATCGGGCACAGGTATACCCACCCTCTTGATTATCTCTTTCGCCTGGTATTCGTGAATGTTCACTCGTCACTCCAGTGTGATTGTCGTACCAGCCTCTCCTCTCACGGCAGCGCGGCCTTGGTGCAGCTCAGCGATGACCGCCCGGCCACGCGTATTGCGCACGAAGTCTATGGCAGCGCGGACCTTAGGAGCCATACTGCCTTCCCCGAATGCGCCTTTGCTATCGAGCTGCTCTGCTTCAGCCGCGGTCAACCGTCGCAGCGGCCGAGCCGCGGGACTTCCCCAATCCACGTAGACTGCGTCCACATCGGTGAGTATGAGGAGAAGTTCCGCTTCCAGGTCGCGGGCAAGGACCGCTGCTGCTAGGTCCTTGTCCACCACTGCGTCGAGGCCTTCCCACCCCACCCTGCGTGGGTCATAAAAAATAGGTGGACCACCGCCACCACAGGCAATGGTAACCGTACCACTGCGTACCATTGCTCTCACGAGATCTAGCTCGTGGATGGCAACCGGGCGTGGACTCGGAACTACTCGGCGCCAATTTCCTCTCCCGTCCCGCGCAACGGCCACACCCTCGGCCAAAAGTGCCTGCGCTCGCTCCGGCGGTATAGCGTGTCCGATGAACTTGGACGGCGCCGAGAGCTGCGGGTCTTGCGGGTCCACCACTGTTTGGGTGATGACAGTGACCACCGGCCGATCGTTGCCGGCGCGTCGCAGCGCGTTCTCGAGGGACTGCTGCACCATGTAGCCGATCCAGCCGGCCGTTGCCGCAACGAGTACCCCCAGCGGCAGCGGCGGCACCTCGTCTCGAGCCAACTCGTTCCGTAGCAGTTCGTCTCCGACCTGGGGACCGTTGCCATGGACTAGGCACAGGTTCCAACCGTCCACCACGAGGTCCACGACAGGTCCCAGGCTTTCACGGGTATGGCGAAACTGATCGTACACGGTAGCTCGCTCGCCCGGCGGAGAGAGCGCGTTTCCACCCAGCGCAACAACGGCTGTGGGAGCTACCCGATGGTTAGTCATGCAACTGGGAGGGGCAAGCTAGATAGCACGGCGGGGTCATGGCAAGGCGTCACACTGCAACTCTCGTCTACTTTTCGCACCTATCGAGGCACAGAGCGCAAGAGTCGTCCCAGTGCTCGATAGGCGCTGCCGAACGCTTCCCAGTCTCCACGTACCAGTGCCTCGTCCATAGCTCGATAGAGAGCGCGCACACGCTCCAGCAGCGATTCCGACGACAGCGAATCCTGGTCGAGCTCGTACGGCAGTCCCAACGCGGCAGCGACGGTGCCTCCAGTCGTTACCCTACCGTCGTGGAAAACC
>DATMBI010000056.1:0-2736 GCA_035559375.1 Gemmatimonadaceae bacterium
CTCGGCGATGGGCACGCCGACGGTCACGATCTTCGGACCGACTGCGCCGGAGTTCGGGTTCGGACCGCTGGCCCCTGGATCGCGTGCGCTGGGGCACCCTTCACTCTCGTGCCGTCCCTGCCACCACCACGGACCGCGCAGGTGCCCATTAGGCCACTGGCGCTGCATGCGCGAACTGGAGCCGGACGCAGTGCTGGCCAGCGTCGAAGAGGTACTGGGACGCGGTCCCGGTGGTACCAGGTGAGCCCCCACAGCGCACTCGGCCTGCTCCTAGGGTTCGGTGTCGGGACCGTCCTGGGCTTGTTAGGCGGGGGAGGCTCGATCTTGGCCGTCCCCATCTTTCTTTACGTTTTCGGCGTCCCTGCCAAGCCGGCCATCGCCATGAGCCTCGCCACCGTGTCGTTGTCTTCGCTGGTGGGTTTCTTGGGCCACTTGAGGCAGGGAACCGTGCATGTACGCATAGCCGTCCCGTTCGGTGCGTGCGCGATGCTGTCAGCGTACGCCACAGCCAGAATGACACACCTGGTGCCCGAGGCTCTTCAGTTAGGACTCTTTGCCGCCTTCGCGCTGACTTCGGCCGTGGTCATGCTGCGCGACTCGCTGCGGCCGCAGCCCCCAGACGGGTCCCACTCCCCGGCCCAGGTGCGTTTCACCTGGCTGGTGGCCGTCGAGGCACTGGGAGTAGGAGCGCTCACAGCCCTGATCGGAGCCGGCGGCGGGTTCCTCATAGTCCCAGCGCTGGTCTATCTGGCGGGCGTTCCGGTCAAGCCAGCTGTAGGCAGTTCCCTTCTCGTCATCGCTCTCAACGCGGCCAGCGGATTCGTGGGATATTTGGGCAGCGTCCCGATAGAGTGGACGCTGGTACTTTCGTTCGGCGGGATGGCCGCTGTGGGAGCGGCGGTGGGTGCGCGTCTCAATAGACGCCTTCCGCAGCGGCGCATAAAGCAGGCGTTCGCGCTGTTGATACTTGCGCTGGGTGCATATTTGATTCTGCGGCGGCTGTGGTAGCGTGGTGGCCGCCCGTTTCGAGCGAGGGCCAGCGGAGATGCCGCGGAAAGCAAGAGCGCGATACCTGATAGGCGTAGATCTGGGCGGCACCAACATCGTGGTGGGGGCGCTCCCGGAAGATGGCAGCGAGATCATAGCGTTGCGCAGCGAGCCCACGCGGGCCGACCAGGGAGCCGACGCGGTCATAGACCGCATCGTACGCATGATAGACACGGTAATCGCGGAGACCGTAGCCTACGCTGGCATCCGGCGCGACCAGATAGTGGGGATCGGCGTCGGGGCACCTGGGCCGCTCGACCGGGAGCGCGGGATCGTTGTCACCACTCCCAACCTGGGGTGGACCAACTTCCCGCTGCGCGACGTGATAGCGCAACGCACTGGTATCGTCACGCGGATAGACAACGACGCCAACTGTGCTACGCTGGGAGAGTGGTGGCTCGGGGCGGCGCGCGGCGCCCGTCATGTGGTGGGTATAACCATCGGCACCGGGATCGGCGGCGGCCTCATACTCGACGGCCGCCTCTACCACGGCGCTTCGGACGTGGCAGGCGAGATCGGCCACACTACCATCGACGTCACCGGCCGGCGCTGCAAGTGCGGCAACTACGGGTGCCTCGAGGCCTACGCGTCCGGGCCGTCCATTGCGGAACGTGCCCGCGAGGCGCTGGTCGGTAACGACGATTCCATGATGACCGCCATGGTGAACGGCAACCTCGAGTTGCTGACCGCTGCCAACGTGTACGAGGCAGCCAAGCGGGGCGACGAGGTAGCGCTGGATGTGGTGCGAGAAACAGCTCGCTTTCTGGGAGCTGGTGTGGCCAATCTCCTCAACCTGTTCAATCCCGACGTGGTCGTACTCGCCGGCGGCGTGACGCAGGCCGGCGACACGCTATTCGAGCCGCTGCGCCGCGAAGCCAAGCGCCGCGCGTTCCGGCCAGCGGTGGAAGCTTGCCGCATCGTCCCGGGGACGCTGCAGGGATCGGCTGGCGTAGTCGGAGCCGTGGCTGCATTCAAGCAGCAGTCGGCGTGAGTTCGCTGTACTTGCGGCGTTAGGCACGTTCCCCATGCCTCGTGTGGGCGTTATCGGAAGTTTCGTGTGGGACGTCATCTACGGGCGAGACCCCGTGCTGGCTCCGGTCCAGGAGTGGGGCGGAATCACCTACGCCCTCGGCGCCTTCGACGCCGCCTTGGCGCCGGATTGGGAGCTGGTGCCGCTGGCTAAAGTGGGGAGCGATCTATGGGGCAAAGCCATGGAGTTCCTGGGTACACTGACCCGCCTGGCGCCGGACGCGCGCCCCATCGAAGTCGCCGTCCCCAACAATCGGGTGGAGCTGCGTTATAGCGACGACGAGCTGCGCTCGGAGGTGTTGACGGGTGGCGTCCCGCCGTGGAGCTGGCTGGGGTTGAAACCATTGCTGCGCGATCTCGACGCGCTCTACGTCAACCTCATCAGCGGCTTCGAACTCGATCTCGAGACCATGCGTCTCGTAAGGCAGCACTTCACCGGTCCCATCTATCTCGACTTGCACTCCCTGCTGCTGGGTGTGGAACCCGACGGCCGTCGCACGCCGCGGCCGCTGGCCGACGCGCTGCAGTGGTGCGCCTGCTGCGACCTGCTGCAGGTAAACGAGCAGGAGATGCAGCTCATGGCGTCCGATCCGATGGCGCTGGCCGCTGGAGCGATGCGGGCCGGAACGAGCGCAGTGATCGTAACACTAGGCAAGCGCG
>DATMBI010000057.1:0-3726 GCA_035559375.1 Gemmatimonadaceae bacterium
GCAAACATCGTTGGGGTAGCGGCCGAGGAATACGCTAAGGGGATCGATTCCAACGGACGGCTGATCTCACAGCTCGAGTACGACGAGGCAGTTGCGTTTCTGGGCGACGCCCGCGAAGCCGCCGCTCGCTTGAGCGGGGATCGCGCTGATAGCGCTAGACTCGTTCTGGATTCGCTGGTCGTATTAGTGGGCCGCAAGGTGCCGCCCCAGGTGCTTCAACCCGCGGTGGCTCGTTTTCTGGCGCTACTGGGAGCCGATGGTGCGCTGGACCTTCCTACGCGGCCGGTAGACTTGGGACTCGGGGAACGTCTGTACGCCACGCATTGCTCCAGCTGCCATGGGCCCAAGGGTCTCGGCGATGGGCCGTTGGCTAGGGGTATGGAGCCGCCGCCGCCTGCACTGGGTAGCCAGGTCGAGATGCACGACCGCACTCCGGCACTGCTCTTCCGGGTACTCTCGGTTGGTGTAGCCGGCACGCCAATGGCGGGGTGGGCCAGTTCGTTGACGGTGGACGAACGTTGGAGCATAGTGGCCTACTTGAGTCGCTTGCGGGCTCCTGCGTCGTTGTCCGAAGGCGAGGGCATCTACTTGCAGCGCTGTGCTGGGTGCCACGGCGTTAAGGGCGCGTCGGATGGCATTTTCGCAAGCGGACTATCGCGCTTACCGGTGGAATTGTCGTCCTTCGCTTGGCAGGCCGAGCGCAGCGATGCGCAGATCGCCGGCGCGGTGAAGGAAGGCGTTCCGGGGACCGCTATGCCTGCAGCTCGCGATCTTCGCGAGAGCGAGGTGGCGAGTGTAGTGGCGTACGTCCGAACTCTTTCGTTAGGCGATGCACCGGGTGGCCAGTCTGTCGCCCGTACCGATCCGCGCCAGACTGCGCGCAAGGTCATGGGGCTGTTAGAGGAGGCGCTGGCAGCGGCACGTGCGGGTAGAGGAACCGAAGCTAGCGACCGGGCCTTCGATGCTTACCTCGCCTTCGAGCCGCTGGAGACTCCGGCGCGAGCGCGCGACCCCGGTCTCGTAGCTTCGCTCGAGCGGCATTTCGCCGATTTCAAGGGATCTGTGCGGCAGATGGACCTACGGGCTGCCGAACGCGCCAGGGATGCGATCGAGCAAAGCATGCCATCGGTCGTCGCGCTTGCCAGCTCCGTGGGATCTGGCGCGGGCGCCTTTTTCCAGTCGTTCCTGATAATCTTGCGGGAGGGGTTCGAAGCTATCCTGGTAATAGGCGCGATCGTGGCCTTCCTCGTAAAAACCGGTCATCGCGACCGGTTGCGTTCCATTTGGTGGGGGACCGGAATCGCATTGGCGGCTAGCGCACTGACGGCGGTATTACTGCAGACAGTGCTGCGGTCGCTTCCTGCCTCGCGCGAAGCGATCGAAGGGATCACGATGCTGCTCGCGGTGGTCGTGCTCTTTTCTGTGAGCTATTGGCTGATATCGAAGGTCGATGCGGCGCGCTGGCAGCAGTTCATTCGCGAGAAGGTGGACGCTGCTTTGGCCCACGGCGGTGGCGCCGCTCTGGCAGTGGTGGCGTTCCTGGCAGTCTATCGTGAAGGTGCCGAGACGGCTCTGTTCTATCAGGCTTTGATGCAAGAGGGGAGCGCCAGCGGCGGAGCGTTGCTGGCCGGTCTGGCGACAGGTGTGCTCGTTCTGGCGATAATCTTCACGCTGTTCTACCGCTACGGGATCCGCATCCCACTGCGGCCTTTCTTCGGGGTTACGAGCGTCCTCCTCTACTACATGGCGTTCGTCTTCATGGGGAAGGGGATTCGGGAGCTGCAGGAGGGAAACATCGTATCCATTACGCCCCTCCCAGGGTGGCCTCACATCGAGATCATGGGGATTTTCCCGAGCGTAGAGACGCTGCTCGGTCAAGGGCTGTTGTTGGGTCTCTTCGTGTTCGCCCTTGCCAAGACCTTCTGGCCGCGCCGTTCGGTCGTACTACCTACTATCGCACCGGGTGCAGTCGTCCAGAACGAGGACGCGGTGACGCAGCGCTTGAGCCAATTGGAGCGGAGGATCGAAGCCGTCGAACGGGCACTGTCGGTCGGGGTTCGCCAAGAGTGAGCTGCTGGTTGGCTCGTCCTACGCGGGCTGTCGTGCGGTGATGGCGTGCTCGCCTGATTCGGGGTGGCGCCGGGACTGCATCCACCAAATCCCTACCGCACATATGCACAACGCGATGACCTGAGCCAGTGTCAACGATCCGAAGAAGCGATCGTCCTTGGCACGAAAGAATTCGATGAGAAAGCGTTCCGCTCCTGCCAGCGCCATATAGAGGCCGAAAAGCCAACCCTCGGCGTGGCGGTGGTTACGCTGTCTCCACAGCAAGAGGAACATCACGAAGCCGAGGGCGGTCTCGTAAAGCTGAGTAGGGTGTACTGCCAGCACAGTTTGTGGGGCAACGCCCTCGGGAATGGGTATGCCGAACATGT
Organism: Gemmatimonadaceae bacterium; assembly: GCA_035559375.1. GTDB lineage: Bacteria > Gemmatimonadota > Gemmatimonadetes > Gemmatimonadales > Gemmatimonadaceae > DATMBI01. Next base: position 2,439 of record DATMBI010000057.1, read on the forward strand.
CGCGAAGGACCTGCGCTGACGAGGGCGGCGCCCCCTCCGGGAACATCACAGCAAGAGGTCCGTTCCAGGGGCGCCCGTAGTCGTCGCCAACTGCCCAACAACCGGTGCGCCCCACCGAATACCCAGCCGCTATAGCGATACCAGCCACGTCGGCAAAGCGCTCGAACGACATCTTCTTGTGCCTGATCACGAGCCAGCATGCCAGGACTGACCCGATGAAACCTCCCCAGAAGACGAACCCGGCCCGTCCGAAGAGGTCTCGCCAATCGTGTGTTACGATGCCAGCGTAGTAGAGCTTGCCCCCTACCAGTGTGCCGACGACGGCAGCCAAGATCAGGTCGGGGATGGCGGCTGCTTCCCGCAAGTGCCCGCGGCGCTGCAACTCGCGCTGCGAAATGATCTGCGCGATCACGAAGGCAGCCAGCACTGCGATCCCGAACCCGGTGACGGTAACGGGACCGATCTGGAACTCGAAGGGACGATGGACGATAGGCATAGCTGTCAGTCTAAGAGACCCGGGAGCGGGAGGGTTGCGAACGCGTTGGCGTCCAATTCGGCGAACTGCCCGCGTTCAGCCCGGAAGAGGCCGGCTCTGGCGATCATCGCCGCGTTGTCGGATGCGAGCCGCGGACCAGGGGCGAAGACTTCGGCCCCGAATTCAGCCACGCCTTCCTGCATCGCCCGGACCAGGGCTTTGTTACATGCAACTCCGCCACCCAAGACCACTCGGCGCCGCCGGTACAGGTGGACAGCTCGCCTTACCTTTTCCACGAGCGTTTCGATCAGCGCGTCCTGGAAGCCGCGGGCAATGTGGGGAGCTTCGCTGTCGCGCTCGAGCGCAGCGGCACGTACTGCTCGGAGCACGGCGGTTTTGAGGCCGGAGAACGAGACGTCGAAGTAGTCAGGATCTCCGGGACGCTGCCCACCGTGCAGCATCGGGCGCGGGAACCTATAGCGGCCGGGCTCCCCCGTCGCTGCTAGGCGCTCGATGTGCGGGCCGCCAGGGTACGGGAGTCCCAGTAGCTTGGCGACTTTGTCGAACGCTTCACCGGCAGCGTCGTCGCGGGTGGTGCCCAGCAGTCGGTACCGGCCCCATTCCTCTACATCGAGCAACATGGTATGGCCGCCTGAAACGAGAAGCGCTGTGAATGGCGGGACTGCATCGCGATGTTCGAGCGACTGTGCGAACAGGTGCCCCTCCATGTGGTGCACAGCTACCGCAGGGCGCCCGGTCGCGAACGCGAGACCTTTGGCGTAGCAAACACCCACCAAAAGGGCTCCCACCAGG
>DATMBI010000058.1:0-10260 GCA_035559375.1 Gemmatimonadaceae bacterium
CGTACCAGTAATCACCGCACCCTGCGCATACACCACCCCAGGCAACAACAAACCCACCAACCACACCACCAACCCTCGATACCTACGAAACCTGGTCATCGCCTACTCCTCCTTATCCAAAGGACCACTCGCTATCGCAAAGCACGCACACCAGCCAAACACGCCAGCACGCGCGGGGGTGAACAGACTCCCGCCTCCCGGCCACACCGAGCGACGTCGGAACGTCCCCATAATTAGGCCCGGCTCAGAAACGCGCAAGAGGACGGTAGGACGCAGGGACGCTCTGACGCGGACAGACGGAGCAGCGGCGCAGGAGTACCATAACAGCAAGCCGGGCAACAAGTTAGCACCCGTTGCCCGGCTTCAGCACCAAGAGCGGTCCCAAAACCTATCCGACCAAGTCGCTCGCTCGTTCGGTAACCACACGCACCTTGTCGTCCAGAACCTGTAAGAAACCGCCATCCACGGCGAAACGGCCCGCACTACCACCCGGCCCCAACTTCAACACGCCGCGCCCCAGCAACACCACCATGGGAGCATGCTGCGGAAGGATACCCACCTCGCCATCGTAGGCCGGAGCCACAAGGCTCTCCACCTGCCCCTCGAACAACACCCGCTCGGGCGAAATCACGGAGACGCTCAGCATCGCCGCTACCCGCGCGCCAACTGCTCGGCGTTGCGCACGATATCGTCAGCACCACCACACATGAAGAACGCAGCCTCCGGATACTGATCGAACTCCCCGGCCACCAACCGCTCCACCGAACTGATGGTCTCCTCCAACTTCACGTACTGACCCGGCCGCCCGGTGAACTGCTCCGCCACATGGAAAGGCTGCGACATGAAGCGCTGTATGCGGCGCGCCCGCGCCACCACGATCTTGTCTTCCTCGGAAAGCTCGTCCATCCCCAAGATGGCAATGATGTCCTGCAACTCCTTGTACCGTTGCAAGAGCCGCTGCACCTCGCTGGCGGCCCGGTAATGACGCTCACCTATGTACTGAGCATCCAAGATGCGCGACGAAGAAGCCAGCGGATCCACAGCAGGATAGATCCCCAACTCCGTGATGGCCCGCGAAAGCACCACCGTAGCGTCGAGATGCGCGAAGGCAGTCGCAGGCGCAGGATCCGTGATATCGTCAGCAGGTACGTAAATAGCCTGCACCGACGTGATAGAACCGTGCCGCGTCGAGGTAATGCGCTCCTGCAACTCGCCCATCTCGGTAGCCAACGTGGGCTGATAACCTACAGCGCTAGGCATCCTACCCAACAAAGCCGAAACCTCGGAACCTGCCTGCGTGAAACGGAAGATATTGTCTATGAACACCAACACGTCGGCGTTCTCGCGATCGCGGAAGTACTCGGCCACGGTGAGCCCCGTCAGCCCCACACGCAAACGCGCCCCAGGAGGCTCGTTCATCTGGCCATAAATAAGAGCGCAAGAACCCAGTACCCCGGACTCCTTCATCTCGAGATACAGGTCGTTCCCCTCGCGAGTGCGCTCTCCTACGCCACAGAAAACCGACTTGCCACCATGACCCAGCGCGACGTTATGGATGAGTTCCTGGATAATCACCGTCTTGCCGACGCCGGCACCGCCGAAGAGACCGATCTTCCCGCCCTTCACGAAAGGCGCGATTAGGTCGATTACCTTGATGCCGGTCTCGAAAACCTCTGTCTTCGGCTCGAGCTGCACGAAATCCGGGCGCTTGCGGTGAATGGGCCAGCGCTCCACATCCGGAGGAATAGGCGGACCGTTGTCCACAGGCTCACCGATGACATTGAGAATCCTTCCGAGGGCGGCCTTCCCCACCGGAACGGTTATCGGCCCGCCAGTATCTATCACCTCCATTCCGCGCACCAATCCGTCCGTCGAGGACATTGCCACAGCACGTACCTGGTTGCGACCGATGTGCTGCTGCACCTCGGCCACCACCCGCAACTCCTCGCCGCTTTCCGTACGCCCGCGAATTTCGAGCGCGTTGTATATCTCCGGCAGCTCGTCCGGCTCGAACTCTACGTCGAGCACAGGACCGATGATCTGTACTATCCTTCCTGTATGTGTGGCAGTCTTGGTCGCCATTTCGTACCTATTCTCCGTGAATTGAAGCCGCCCCGCGACTACTCCAACGCTGCCGCACCACCCACGATCTCGGCTATCTCCTGAGTGATCCCGGCCTGTCGCGCCCGATTGTACGTCCGCGTGAGCACACTGAGCATCTCGCTGGCGTTGTCGGTAGCGTTTTTCATGGCCGTGCGCCGGGCCCCTTGCTCACCGGCCGCAGTCTCCACCAGCGCTCGATACACGGCATTGCGAACGTAAGCCGGCAGAAGCTGATCCAAGATGGCTGCGGCGGAAGGAAGCAGAAGATAGTCGGGCAAGGCACCGCCGCTCCGCACCGGTGGCTCTACCGGCAACACCCGCTCACTCGTCGGCGGCGTGGAAAGCGCTGACCTAAAGTGCGCGTACACCACGTACACCGCGTCGAGCTCCCCAGCGACGAAACGCGCCATCAAGCCGTCCACCAGCGACGCGGCATGCTCGGCAGTGGGCCGATCTCCTACGTCGGCACGCTGCACAGCCATCTTTTCACCGATGTACCGGAAATACCCGATCCCCTTGCGCCCCACCACATGCAACTCCACCGCCGTACCACCCTCGCGCAGCCGCGCCACGAGAGCCCGTGCTTCCTTTATGAGGTTGGCATTGAAGGCCCCGCACAGGCCGCGATTCGAGGTGAGTAACAAAACCGCTGCGTTTTTTACCACCTCCGGCTGCCGCAAGAGCGGAAAGCGCTCGGCGAGTTCAGGGCTGAAGAGCCCCGAGATAACCTCAGCCAGAGCGCGCGAATAAGGGCGCGCCGCAGCCACACGATCCTGGGCCCGTTTCATCCTGGACGTCGCCACGAGCTCCATGGTGCGCGTGATCTTGCGCGTGTTCTCCACGGTCTTGATGCGCCGCTTGAGTTCGCGCCCTTTGGCCATGAAATCCCCTCTTTTTCAGCGCCGCCCAGCCCGCTCGGCCAGCGACTGCTTGTAGGCCTCGATCCCCCTCCGCAAGGCAGCCTCGGTTTCCTTGGAAAGCTGCTTCTCCTTGCGAATGGCATCGCCGACCTGCGGATACTGCGCCGCCATGAAAGCGTGGAAACCGTGCTCCCAGTCACGAATCTCCTTGACCGGCACGTCGTCCAGGAAGCCGTTGGTCACAGCATAGATGATCATGATCTGCTGCTCGACCGGCATGGGCTGATACTGGGGCTGCTTGAGCACCTCCACTGTCCTAGCACCGCGCTCCAACTGGCGCTTAGTCGTCGCGTCGAGATCCGATGCGAAGGCGGCAAAAGCCTCGAGCTCGCGGTACTGTGCCAGATCGAGCCGCAGGCGGCCAGCCACCTGCTTCATGGCCTTGATTTGGGCGTTGCCACCCACGCGCGATACCGATATGCCGACGTTGATGGCGGGACGTACGCCGGCGAAGAAGAGATCCGACTCCAGGTATATCTGGCCGTCCGTGATGGAAATGACGTTGGTCGGAATGTAAGCCGAGACGTCACCAGCCTGAGTCTCGATTATCGGTAGCGCAGTAAGACTCCCTCCGGGCTTGAAGATCGTACGTCCATCCACCACATCGGGGTCGTCGCGCAGCTTGGCCGCCCGCTCGAGAAGCCGCGAATGCAAATAGAAGACGTCGCCCGGGTACGCCTCACGACCCGGCGGGCGCCGCAGCACCAGCGACAATTGCCGGTAGGCGGCCGCCTGCTTGGAAAGATCGTCGTAAACGCAGAGGGTTGCCCGACCTTCGTGATACATGAAGTACTCGGCCATGGCACACCCGGCATACGGTGCTATGTACTGCATGGGCGCGGGATCCGACGCAGTGGCCGCCACTACTATGGTATAGTCCATGGCCCCCGCCTCGCGCAGCCGCTCGACCACGGAAGCCACCGTGGACGCCTTCTGCCCGATGGCCACGTACACGCAGATGACGTCCTGCCCCTTCTGATTGATGATGGTGTCCACCGCGATAGCGGTCTTACCGGTGCCGCGATCTCCGATTATCAGCTCTCTCTGCCCGCGGCCGATCGGTATCATCGAGTCTATCGCCTTGAGGCCCGTCTGGAGCGGCTCTTTCACCGGCTGCCTGACGATGATTCCCGGGGCCGGCGACTCCACTCTGCGCGTAGCCGTCGCGTGAATATCGCCCATGCCGTCTATGGGCCTCCCCAGCGGATCCACGACGCGCCCGACAAGAGCGTGACCGACAGGCACCTCTAGCACTCGAGCCGTGCGGCGAACCTCGTCACCTTCCTTGAGCTCGAGATAATCGCCTAGAATCACCGCGCCGATGTTGTCCTCTTCCAGGTTCAGCGCCAGAGCTACCACAGTGTTGCCGGTTTCGGCCGAGGTGATTTCCAACATCTCCCCAGCCATGGCCTTCCTGAGGCCGTAGATTCGCGCAATCCCGTCCTTGACCTCGAGGACTGTACCCACCTCCTCCACGTCCAACTCGTGCAGGTCGGCTGCCTCGATTTCACGAAGGAGGATGTCCTTGATCTCGCCGGGCCGCAGAAGCGTTTCGCTAGCCATTGCCTTGGATCGCTGTGTGATGACAACTAGGGTGCAGAGCTTGTGAAAATTATCACAAGCTACGGACAATACAAGCGGCTGGACTCATTCGCCCCGAGCGGACCTGCGGCTGCGCGTGCGGCCGCGCACGAAGCGCTCGATCACATCCACCGCCCGCAGCCTCGCCAAATGGGCCGCCCTAGTCCCCGCAATACGCTGGGCGGCCGTACTGAGATGCGACGGCGAAGCGTAGTCCAAAACACGAGCCACGTCGGCAACGTCATAACCTGGATTCTTGCAGAGTTCGGCCGCTGCCACCAACCGCACGAGATCTATAACACGCTTGAGGTTAGCGCCGCTCCTGGAGCTGAACGAGCGACTCAGGTGTTCGCGCGTCACCCCGAGGGCCTTCGCTACCGCTGCAGTCGTCACCGGCCGCCCGGCGTGCAGCACGATGTGACGCCAAGCCGCGCTCAGAAGTTCCGCGCCCAAACCGAGGCTAGCCGGTGGCACCGCGAGCGCTCGGGCAAAACGGGCGCTGAAGGCACGCGGGACAACCAGATCGCGTACCACCCGGTCGTCCACTGGCTCCACGATGAAATCGGCCACCTCCGTCGCGCAGCGCGCCATCACCGCCGCCTCGCTCGGCCTCAAATGCACTACCGCGAAAAAGGGCGCCGAAGGGAACTCGCGTGCCAGCCCGAGGGCCCGCCAGCCGTCTTCGCTCGGAACACACATATCCACGAGCACTGCATCGACTAGCGTGCTCCGTATCAAGCGCTCCAAGTCAGCTGCGCTGCGTAACGACTGGACCTTGAACTGCTGGCGCGGGAAGGAATGGCGCAGCAGGGCCCGAGTACGCTCGCGGCCGGTCAAGGCAGCAATGGTAAGAGGAACGCTCGTCGCGGACATACCACCTCGCCCTCAACTCACCGTTGCCGGGCGCTCGACCAGCGTTCGAGCCGCGCGCAGCACCTCGCGTGCGTTTTCGTAAGAAAGCAAGCGCAATGCCTCCTCGTACGGCTCCCAGCGGCAAACCGTAATCCCCTCCGATCGCTGCGGCGACGTGTGGCCGCTCTCGGTCTCCATCAAGAAAAAGTGACAGACCTTGTGGATCAAATTGCCTCGGAAGCGAAAGTACCATTCGATAGTCGGAAGCGGCGCGAGGATGCGAAGATCCTTGAGGCCGGTCTCCTCCTGAACCTCGCGGAGCGCGGCCTCTTCGTATCGTTCGCCGGCTTCGACATGGCCCTTCGGGAAGCCCCAGTTACGGTAGCTGTCGCGGATCACGAGGTAGCGAACGCCATGGGCAGTGCGCCGTACGACCACACCGCCAGCCGAAACCTCCAGCGTGGCATGCCCTCGCTGTGGCGCAGCGCGGCTCATCCCACCTCCCACGCCATCTCGGGCACTAGGTCGGCACGTCCCTCGATGAACTGCCGTACCACGGGATCCTGGGTATTCCTGATCTCGTCCACCGTCCCGACCTGGCGCACCCTGCCTTCGTGCAGCATCGCGATACGCGTACCGACACGATAAGCACTGCGCATGTCGTGCGTGATGACCACGCTCGTGACACCCAGCTTGTCGCGCATGCGGATCATGAGGTCGTCGATCACGGCGCTAGTCACCGGATCGAGACCGGTCGTAGGCTCGTCGTAAAGGATGTATTTGGGTTTGAGCGCGATCGCTCGCGCTAACCCTACTCGTTTGCGCATCCCTCCTGACAGCTCGGCAGGATACCGATCCTGCACGTTAGGCAGGTCTACCAGCTCCAGCGCCTCCTCAACGCGACGCTGCACCTCGGCTTCGCTCAGGTGCTCTTGCTTGCGCAGGCCCATGGCCACGTTTTCGCCGATAGTGAGGGAGTCGAAGAGCGCGGCGAACTGGAAGACGTAGCCGATCCGGCGCCTCAGCTGGTAGAGCTCGCGGCGCGAGAGTGCTGGGACCTCCAAGCCGTCCACGAACACCGTCCCCCGGTCCGGCTGCAGCAAGCCCACGATATGCTTGATGGCCACCGACTTCCCGGAGCCCGAAGCTCCGATGATGACCATGGTTTCACCCTCGCGAACCTCGAGGCTGAAACCCGTGAGCACACGCTTTTGCCCGAAAGACTTATGGATGTCTATGAGCTGAATCACGGTCTAGAGGAGTAGGACAGGGACGGCCCGCGGCCGCCGCGCCTACGAATCAACGCGCTCGGCGGCCGCTTCGGAAGGGCGGCAGCGAAAGGGCCGCGAGCCCAGCGAGAGCACGCTCGCCGGCGCACGGCCCACTGCGTTAGGCGGCGAAACTACTCAGCGCCCGCCCCACATCCCCCTCACGCAACCGCTTGAGCGCGCGGTCGCGAAGCTGCCGCACCCGCTCCCGCGTTACACCGAGCATGGCGCCGATCTCCTCCAGCGTATGCTCCCGTCCGCCCTCCAAGCCGAAATAGAGACGCAATACCTTGGCGTCGCGCGGCGGGAGCGTCGAGAGCGCCAGGTCGATCTCGTCCGATAGGAAACGATTCATCGCCTCCTCCTCGGTATCGGGCATCTCCTCCGCCACGAAACGCTCGATCAGCGACCTATCGCCATCGGGATCCAGTGGCGCATCCAGGCGCACGTCACCGGTGTTCAAAGCCGCCAGGGACTGCACTACTTCGACCGAGAGCCCCGTCACCTTGGCTAGCTCCTCGGGCGTGGGTTCGCGGCGCAGCTTCTGGCGCAAGATCTCGGAGGCCTTGATGATACGCGAAAGGTCGGCCGTGCGATTGAGGGGCACGCGCACAGTGCGGCCCTGACGCGCCAGCGAGGATAGAATGGCCTGGCGAATCCACCACACAGCGTACGAGATGAATTTCACTCCCTGATCGGGATCGAACTTTCGAGCAGCAGTGAGCAACCCGACATTCCCCTCGCCGATCAAGTCGATGAGGGGTAAGCCACGATTCTGGTACTTCTTGGCAACTGAAATGACGAAACGGAGGTTGCGCTTGACCAGCTCCTGCAACGCCTCCTGATCCCCAGCACGAATACGGCGGGCCAGTTCGATCTCCTCGTGCGGCTTGAGGAGCGGGTAGGTGCTGACTTCGTATAGGTACTGGTCCAGTATGTCGCGCTCGGGTTCTGTAGGCGCGATGCCGGGCGGCGCGGCGCGCTTCCGCCGGCGCTTGACTTCAGGCATATGTCGTTATCCTCGAACTCCCCTGGGGAGCTTGCTGATGACCGATACTAGGCCCCGGCGCCACTACGACTTACGACGAGCGATCGCACCGGGAACCGATGCACGAAAAAGGCACTCCAAAATACAGAAGCAGACAGCGTTCGCCAGTGTGATTTCCTTGACTTCGACTCTAACCCCGAATACACTTTGGGGTTCCGATGGGGCGGGAACACCGCCGAGGCGGGGGCGTAGCTCAGTTGGGAGAGCGCGTGAATGGCATTCACGAGGTCAGGGGTTCGATTCCCCTCGCCTCCATCGGCCGGCGCCGGGTTGCGGCGGCGGTTCTTGCGGGAATAGCTCAGTTGGTAGAGCACAACCTTGCCAAGGTTGGGGTCGCGGGTTCGAGTCCCGTTTCCCGCTCTCGTGGCATCCCTGGGAACTCGACCGCGGGGTGCCGCCGGCCAGGGCGGTTAGCTCAGCTGGTTAGAGCGCCACGTTGACATCGTGGAGGTCACAAGTTCGAGTCTTGTACCGCCCATCCCAGGGAAGCTACCTATAATAAGGGGCTATCCCATCCAAAGGCGCCCTTAGCTCAATTGGATAGAGCATCTGACTACGGATCAGAAGGTTGGGAGTTCGAGTCTCTCAGGGCGCGTGCAGTACCTCGGGGCGTAGCTTAGCCCGGTAGAGCGCCTGCTTCGGGAGCAGGAGGTCGCTGGTTCAAATCCAGTCGCCCCGACCTCATAGATGCCCGCGCTCGATGATTCGTCGAGCGACCTCGGCCAGTACCTCGGGATCCGAGTAGAAATCACCCGCCAACCGGGCGCGAATCGTCTCGGCGCGCGTATTCGGTGGATCTGCAGCCCCGTTACTAGTACCATTTTCGAGCGACTCCTGCGTCCCGACCTCGGCGCCAGAGCGCGGACCGGCGGGCTCCCTCCTCGGCACCGGTCCGCTGGCCTCCTGCTCCTTACCGTCGAGTCCACGCGCCTCGTTCATGCTCAGGATCAAGTATCGGCTAGAAAGGCCGATTTCGTAAAAGCCGCTAGCTGCACCGTACCGAAACAGCGGCGGCTGGGTGAACGACCAACCCGTGGCCGGCCATGCAAGTCGTTGCCTTGTAGGCGGATGGCCGTCATTAGGCAAGAACTGCCGGTGATCCTGCTTCCCAATCCTGTAGATCGCGTGTGGCCACTATTCTCTGGGTAGACGACGAACCCGCGGTGGGTGCCATCATAGCACGCACTATGGAGCGAGCAGGCCACCGCACACTCGGAGCGCGTAACGCAACCGAGGCGCTGGCGGTGCTGGGGAGCGAGCAGGTGGACGTGGTCGTGTCGGATTACCGAATGCCTGGACTCAGCGGGCTCGAGTTCCTGGAGCGTTTGCGCCAGGACGGTTACGACGTCCCTGTGATCATCCTGACTGGTTACGGCAGCATCGAGCATGCTGTGGCGGCCATCAAGGCAGGAGCGTTCGACTACATCACCAAACCCATCAGAGGCCAGCAGCTCGAGTTGGCGGTGCAGCAAGCGCTCGAGTTCGGACGGCTGCGCAGGGAGAACGAAGCGTTGCGGCGCGAGGTCTGTACGTTCAGAAGCGAGCGCCAGTTGTTGGGTGAGAGCGCTGCCATGCGGCGCGTCCTGCAAATGGTAGCAGCAGTAGCGGCAACACGGTCCACAGTGCTTCTAGAGGGGGAGAGCGGAACGGGCAAGGAACTGGTGGCCCGTGCAATTCACGAACTCAGCGACCGGCGCAATGCTCCCCTCGTCAAACTGAACTGCGCGGCACTGCCGGACGGGCTGATCGAGAGCGCCCTGTTCGGCCACGAACGTGGAGCGTTCACCGGAGCCATCAGGCGGGTGCCCGGCGCTTTCGAGCGAGCTCACGGGGGCACGTTGCTGCTGGACGAAATCTCGGAAATGAAGCTCGAGCTTCAGGCCAAGTTGCTCCGTGTCTTGCAAGAGCAGGAGTTCGAGAGAGTAGGTGGGACGGCGCCTATCCGAGTGGACGTCCGTGTCATCGCCACGACGAATCGCAATTTGCAGACCGAGGTAGCGGAGGGACGTTTCCGGGCAGACCTCTACTTCAGGCTGGCTGTCGTTACCCTTCGAATCCCCGCGCTCAGAGAGCGCCGTGGCGATATACCCTTACTTGCGCAGCGCTTTGCCGCGCGAACCGCAGTAGAGCTGGGGAAGGAGGTACCGCGCTTCTCCCCGGAAGCTCTGGCGCTCTTGGAGCGCTATCATTGGCCGGGCAATGTGCGAGAGCTGGAGCACGCTGTGGAGCGGGCTGTGATTCTGAGTGACGAAGCCATCTTGCGACCGGCTCACTTTGCAGAGCTGCCATGGTTCCCGGGGACTGACTCCGCCTCTGCCGTCGTGAATGACCCCGAGGCTGGTGCAGCTAGCACTGCTCGTAGCCCGCTCGTGGTACTCGACACGCTCGACTGGGCAGCTGCGGAGCGCGCACTGATCGAGCGGGCGCTGGAAGTTACGGGCGGAAATCGCTCTCGCGCAGCCAAACTGCTCGGCATGAGCATCCGTAC
>DATMBI010000059.1:0-4504 GCA_035559375.1 Gemmatimonadaceae bacterium
CTGATCCTCTGGCACTCCTCTTTCCAGCGCTGCTTGTAGGTGGGGAACGACATCCTCAGGCGAAGGCTGATAGTTGGCGTACATTTCGAAGAAGGCCACAGCTTCTTTGCTGAGCCCGCATTTGCTTTGCAGGGCCTGAGCGACGCGCCGTGCGTTGGCTATCCAAACCTGCGCATCGAAGTAGAACGCAGTTATCAGATCAGCGTCCGAACCGTAGAGGCACACGAAGGTCTCGTAATAGCTGAACATGAGCGCTTCGGGCACCGGGCGGGCCCTCTCGAGTGTTTCCTGCGTGAGACCGAGTGCGCGTGCGAACTCCAGGACTGCGTCGCGTACTGCGAACTCGGCCTGGAGGAAGAATGCCAGCTGTCGTGCGCTAGGTAGGTGGCCGAAGCGTGCCAGAATCAACGCAATGTTGCGGATCCCGTTGGTGACGATTCGATACTGTTGGCTAGCCAGGGTTTCTAGGGCACTTCTAGAAACCCGCCCCTCTTCCAGCATTACGACGTACGGGTGGCCCACGATCCGGCGCTTCAAGGCCTCCAGTTCCAGACCGATGTCTTCGAGCACAGCTCGGGCGTCGCGTGCGCGAGGGGTATTCATGGTTTCTCTCCTCTGGCCAGACGTTGTCACTGTGGCACCTATCGGTATGTAGTGAGGTTGCTGGCGTCAAGCTAATGGTCGCCTCTCGGTAGCCGATCGCAGCGGAACAGGTTGAGCAGCGGAGTGCGTCGGCATAGCTTGCGCTGTCGGCAGCGTACCTGTTCCGGACAATGCCTCGCGACGATTCTGGGTCCAGCCGCAAGATCATCATCAGCAACAGGCGGGCTGGTCACGACTATCACCTGTTGGAAACGTTCGATGCCGGGATCGTGCTTACCGGCACCGAAGTGAAGTCGCTTCGGGCTGGAAAGGGGAGCGTGGCCGATGCTTTCGGAATGGTGCGCGGGGGCGAGGTGTGGCTGGAGAACATGCACATACCGCCTTACGAAAGCGGTGGCTACGTTAACCACGACCCGACGCGCAGTCGCAAGCTGTTGCTTCATCGTCGCGAGATTCGTCGCCTGATCGGAGCGCTGGAACGCGAGGGCCTTACGCTGGTACCTCTGGAAGTCTATTTCGAGAACGGCTGGGCCAAGGTCAAGTTGGCGTTGGCCAGGGGGAAGAAGCTCCATGACAAGCGCGAGGCGCTGCGCCGACGCGATGCGGAGCGCGAAATGGCCCGTGCCCTGCGGAGGAAGGCATGATTTCCCTCCTACTGGCAGCATTGCTTCAGGCCGCGGTCGAGCCGACTTCCGAGTTAATCCGACAGGTGGAGCGAGCGCCTCGCGGTCGGCACTTGGTGGTGGTTGACCCTGGCCATGGCGGTGTGGACCGAGGGATGAAGCTTGCGGTGCGAAGTGGCTCCATGCTTTACGAGGCCGATGTCGCACTGGCTGTGTCGCGGAAGGTACGGGACTCCCTGCGGGCTCGAGGCGTCGACGTGCTCATGACCCGCGATCGCGACACTTTGATCGCGCTCGACGATCGTGGCCGGATAGCCAACCGTGCTAACGCGTCGCTCTTTCTGTCCATACATGTGAACGCCGCCAACCCCCGTTGGCGCAGTCCCAGCGGCGCGCGCGGGTTCGAGACTTATTTTCTAGCCGATGCCAAGACCGAGGACGAGCGGCGGGTGGCGGAAATAGAGAACGAGGTGACCCGTTTCGAAGTGGGTGTCGAGGCAAAGCCGGGCGATCCGCTCGCCTTCGTGATCTCGGATATGCTACAGAACCAATTCCTCCGAGAATCCAGCGAGCTGGCGGCCGTAGTGCAAGAACAGCTTTCCGCGATTCATCCCGGTGAAGATCGCGGCGTGAAACAGGCTGGTTTTCGGGTACTGGTGACGGCGCACATGCCGGCTGTGCTGATCGAACTCGGTTTCGGAACCAATCCTGCGGAGGCGCGCTACCTAACGAGCGCTCGGGGGCAGGGCGAGCTCGCCGGCGCAATTGCGCGAGCTACGGTCAGGTATCTGGCCCAACTGGATCGCCGGCGAACTGCTGGCGGCGGGAGATGACCCAGCTCCCCGGACAAGGCGCTCTGGCGGTCTCCCTCTCTGGGCTGGAGCTGCAGAACCCGGTGTTGCTGGCCGCTGGGACGGCCGGCTTCGGTCGCGAAGTGGCCGAAGTTATGGATCTCGAGCGCCTGGGCGGGCTAGTCACTAAATCTGTAAGTCTGGCGCCGCGAGCCGGTGCGCCGGCTCCGCGCGTGGCCGAGTATTCGGGTGGGATGCTCAACGCGGTTGGCTTGGCTAACCCTGGTGTGGAGGCTGTGCGGCGCGACGTGCTGCCGTGGCTGGTTGCGAACCTCCTGCGGGCGCGTGCGGTGGTCAGTGTAGTCGGGGACAGCATCGAGGATTTCGCGACCGTGGTGGATAAGCTCGACGATTCGGAAGCCATCGCCGCCTACGAATTGAACTTGTCTTGTCCCAACGTGAAGGCGGGCGGTCTCGAGTTCGGAGCGGACCGCAGTGCGTTGCGCGAAGTCGTGCGGCTGGCCCGCTCTGCCACGCGTCGTCCGATCTTCGTGAAGCTTTCGCCGGCTCACCCCGAGTTAGTGGATGCGGCCACGGCTGCGTTGGAGTGTGGGGCTGACGGGCTCACTCTCGTGAATACGATGCCAGGTATGTTGATCGACACCGATCGGCGGCGACCCGTTTTGGGGTTCGGAACTGGAGGGGCTAGTGGGCCAGGCCTTCTGCCGATCGGAGTACTGGCCGTAGCCCGGGTCTATCGTGCTACGGCGGCTCCCGTCATCGGTGTGGGTGGCATTTCTTCGCTCGGCGATGCGTTACAGTACATCATGGCCGGTGCTGCGGCGATCGCCGTAGGTACGGCAGCGCTGCGGGACCCCCGCTTTCCCGAGCGATTGGTGAGCGACTTGGCTGCGTGGTGCGAGGTGCGTGGAGAGGCTTTGCGGAATCTGAGAGGGGTTTTGGAGTGGGGCGCGTAACGCCGCGCGTTTTGGTAGCGCTCGACTACTCGTCGCTGCAGGACGGCATGCGCCTGGTACACGAGCTTGGCGACCTTTGCCAGTTCTACAAGGTGGGAAGCGAGCTTTTCGTGTCGGCTGGCCCGGATGCTGTACGCAGCCTCAGGGGGCTCGGGAAGGAGGTATTCCTCGATCTCAAGCTTCACGATATCCCGAACACGGTGTTCCGCGCGGCGAGTGCCTGTGCGACGTTGGGTGCATCCCTGGTCACGGTGCATGCCTGTGGCGGGGCGGCGATGGTACGGGCAGCTGTAGAGGGTGCTGGTCCGTCGTGTGCAGTCCTCGCTGTGACCGTGCTCACGTCGCTGGAGGGTGAGCAGCTGGCCGAGGTGTGGTCGCGGCCGATCGACGATATCGGGGGGGAAGTGTTGCGGCTGGCTAGGCTGGCGCGTTCGGCTGGCGCTGCAGGGGTTGTATGCGCGGGAAGCGACGTGCAGGCGATCAGGGGTGCCTTGGGGGAGGGCTTTGCGGTCCTGGTGCCCGGTATCCGTTTCGCTGATGCCGCACGCGACGATCAACGCCGTGTAGTGACCCCTCGGGCGGCTGCTCGCGCTGGTGTCGACTTCATGGTCGTTGGCCGGATAGTGACGTCTGCCCCCGATCCACGACAGGCGATGCAGAGGGTGCTGGCCGAGGTAGAGGAGGCGTCCTGCTAATCGTTCCTGCCCGGAAGCCGTTCCCTTGCGATGCTAGACTAAGCTCTCTATTTTCAAAGTCTTGGCCAGGTACGGCTTCAACACAGAGAGGGTAACTGTGAAGGTGCGCACCAGTGTGCGTCCGATCTGCGAGCACTGCAAGGTCGTGAAGCGGAACGGCGTCACGCGAATCATTTGCAAGCGTAATCCGAAACACAAGCAGCGGCAGGGCTGATAATGGCACGTATTGCAGGTGTCGATCTCCCGCGTGACAAGAAGGTCGAGATCGGTCTCACGTACATCTATGGCATCGGGCGGGCTACGGCGCGCGAAATACTGGAGAAGACCGGTGTGGATCCCGCTTTGCGGGTTCGCGATCTCACTGATGCGGACGTGAATCGACTGCGCCAGGTAATCGAGAGGGATTACCGTGTAGAGGGGGCGCTGCGTACCGAAGTGGCCATGAACATCAAGCGCCTCATGGATATCAACTCTTATCGCGGGATCCGGCACCGTCGCGGTCTTCCGGTACGTGGGCAGCGGACGCACACGAACGCACGCACCAAGAAGGGACCGCGCCGTGCTATAGCTGGCAAGAAGAAAGTGACCAAGTGAGTTCTGCGGAGTGGCTTTAGCTCGTGCTGTTCCGCCTAACGGTCTCGTCTAGGGAACCATGGCAACTGGCAAGAAAAGCAAGCGGGTAATCGAAGCCGAAGGGGTGGCGCATATCAACGCCACGTTCAACAATACGCTCATCACGATCACCGACATGGCTGGCAACACGGTGGCGTGGGGTTCGGCGGGGAAGGCGGGCTTCAAGGGATCCAAGAAGAGCA
>DATMBI010000060.1:0-2948 GCA_035559375.1 Gemmatimonadaceae bacterium
CGTCCTCTCTCCGGCTCTAGGTGCAGTCTTGATGGCGAGCAGCACCATCGTAGTCGCTGCCAATGCTCAGCTGCTACGCCGAGTATCGCTCGACGCGAGAGGGCGGAGCAAGCGAGCGCCGATCACGGCGCACAGCGCGGAAAACAGCAGGATCGTTACCCACTCGTAAGTCTTGCTTTCGCGGGCAAGAGGTATCCCTCGCGCTCCGGTCGTGCTAGTCGCACCAGTCGCCGCCGTGTGGGCTCGGTGATCGGACGGCGAATCTGCAGCGCTAGGCGCGGCGCTCACCACTATCTCGGCCCGAGCGACGATATCGCCGTCGGCTGCCACCGCAAGGAGCGTGTAGCTTCCCGGCCGCACAGTGGCAGGAATCGCTACAGGATGTGCCAAGAAGCCGCTGCTGTCAGTAGTTACGGTGCCCAAGATCAGCGAGTCCAGGGCGCTCCTGAGGCGTAGGCCGATCGGTGCCGATCGAGGGAGCTTTTCGCCACGCACCATCAGTGTGTCGCCTGCGGCCACGACCTTGCTACCCAGCCGCAGTACTCCCTTCTCGTGCGCGGCCAGCTCGCTGGGCCGGCAGATCAGCAAGCACGCGAGTGCTGCAGCGAACTTCAGAGAGGACTTCATAGGCAAAGCTTCACATCAAGTGCTGTTGCTGCGGTGCGACCGCGCCGTACAATATCCCCGCGACGAGTGCTAGCAACAGGGTTGCCGCGAGCCAGGAAAGCCAAGCAGGGCGCGCGTGTTCCGGGACCACGCCTCTATCGAAAAACGGAATCAGGAACAGAAACGATACCACCACCGTGGGTCCCAGTACCATTCCCCAGAGTCCCACCGTGTTTTCCAGTGCGTAAATCCACAAGAAGGGCCAGAAGGGCTTGGTGATTTCTATCCCCTCTTGGCCAGCGTCTCCCAGTGCGGGTACGCGCAACGCTGCTAGCACACTCAGGGCGCCAAGCAAAAGGAGCGCGGCTCCGGCAAGTCGCCGCAGGTGTGTCGTGAACTGCACAGTGTGCGATCCCTCGGCCGCTATGCCCAGATGGCGAACCAACCATAGATGGCACGCCAGAAGGGAGACCACGCCTAGAGGCAGCATACTCACATGCGCACCGTGAATTCGTGCTAGCAACGAAGTACTAGGAGCGAAGTCGCTAGAAAGCACTGCTCCTAACGGGCCGAGCAGCTCTGCCCCTGCCACCGCGTGGGCCAGCGCTTCGACCCCTTCCTGGTCGGCGCGCAACACCGTGCCGGTAAAGGCCAAGGCGGCGGCCAGAATCAGCAGCACTACGCCGAGCCACCAGGTGACTTCGCGCGGGGGGCGGTAGGCTCGCCTAACGAAGACCGCAATCGTGTGTGCTGCTAAGGATACCAAGAAGAAAGAGGCGCTCCAGTAGTGAAGCGATCGCACCCAGTGCCCGAACGGCAATCGAGTGGCTATGTAAACGACGCTGTCGTGAGCGCTCAACGGAGTAGGGTCGTAGAACTGATCGAGAACGATTCCAGTGCCTACCAGTACAGCGAACAGCGCCAGCGAAAGGCCGCCCAACATGTACTGCCAGCGATTGGCGTTCGCCGGGATGGGGTAAGCCAGTGCACGCCATGCCGTTCGGCGGCTCAGCCAACTCTGCCGTTCCGATTCATCTCGAGCCGCGGTGTTAACTGGGATCGTAGCCATGTAGGCTCAATAGCTCGCCTGTGCTTGCAGCCTGAGCATCCGTCCTCGCTGCCGGTTGTCGGGATTGGCTCCATCTTCGTAGCGGCGATCCGAGATGGTGTATTGCGCCGTGATTTTTACGTTGGGGGCAGCGTACCATTCTGTACCGATCTCGGTCTCGTGCATTCGATAGCGCCGCGCATCGAGTTCCAATTTCTTCCCGCCACGATACCACTGTTGGCGTAGGAACGGCACCAGCACAGGATCGCGCGGCCGAAAGATCAGGAGCACATAGCCACCTCGCAAGGGGCGTTCCTCTATCCGGCGGGCTACAGGGTCGAACTCGGGGCCTCGACCGACATTCCACTCCGCCTGCACCCCTAGCGGCTGGGGGTAGGCCACGAACGTCCAAGCGAGTCGCCTGTCCTGGAACTCCGAAGGGCCTGCTACGGACGTGCTGCGCTGCGGGACGACGAAGCGACCGCTGTAGCCTTGTATTCCCACTTCGATCGCTTGGCGGCCTCGCAACCGGAAGGGATATGCGATGCGAGCTACTACGTGAAGGTTGTCGTTGGCTTCAGGACGATTGGCTGACTGACCGTTGTAGATGCCTAGGGCTAGCACCCCGTGATCACCGCTTCCCTTCAGTCCGGAGTCGCTCAGGTACCTGAAGAGGGTTCGGGCAGCCGGAGGCGTCCAGAGGTAAAAGACGCCCATGTCGCGTTCGTTAGGCACGCCGCTATTGATAGCGTCGGACCGATCCAGAACCGGGCGCTGAGAACTAGATTGCAAAGTTTCGAAACCGTAGGGAAGTTTCGGCTGGCCGAGGCGCAAGCGCTGAGAGCGATCCCCATCGAGAAACAGATCTACGTAAAAAGTGCGCAACTGGAGGACGTTGCTCTGGCCACCGATATCGCTGCTGTAGTCGACTTCCACCAGAAGGCTGCTGCGAGCCGAAGGATCGCCTGAGAGGACCAATCGAGCGCGGCGCAGCGAAAACCCGTTGTTGGCACCGAGCGATCGGTCGCAAGCCTGGCAACCGAGGCGCGGGTTCGTTTCCAGGAGCCTGTTGTAGCGCAACTGCACGTAGCCCCGCAACCCGTAGCGTTCGTACCACGGCCGAGTCTGCGATTGGGCGCCGAGAAGCGCGGGAAGCAGCGCAGAAGCGCCGAGAGCGATCGTCAGTGAAAGCGTGCGGTTTACGAGCATTGCTCCGATGGGGTGAGGGCTCCTCTGTCGGAGCCTGGTTTTTGTATAGGACGCCTTGCGTTCTGTCACGAGCGCCTTCTTGTTA
>DATMBI010000061.1:0-2004 GCA_035559375.1 Gemmatimonadaceae bacterium
AACCACCGGTACAACGCGGTCGCAACGAGCCGGTTGCCGATCTCGTTCAGGTGGCCGTCGTACATTAAGAAGGGATAGGGAGAGCGATTCGCGTCGACCACTGGGAAGACCCGCAGGTACGGTGCGGCGTAACGGTTCGCCAGGCTCAGAAAGAACTGCTCCTCCGGAAACCGCTTCGCGAGGATGTCGAACTTGCTGGGCAGGATTATCACCCCAAAGGCCACGCCGCGAGCGGTCAGATCTTTCACCAGTTCCTCGTATTGGCTCTCATAGATCACCTTTAGGCGCGTTGCCTCCTCGCTGCGCGAGGAATCCGCCAGCACCGACCACCGCGCCAGCACGTCGTACTCAATCCCGCGGCGAATCATGAACGCGAAAGCGTGGTAGGAAAGCAGTCGAACAAGATTGGCGTTAAACGCCGCGAGCCGGTCGCGAATCGGATCGCGCGCGCGTGCGCCAACGTCGCGTGCCGGAGCAGTATCAGCGATAGCGCCGGGGTTCGTGAGGTCAGTGAGGTCATTCTGATACTGCCCGAGGATCACGACGTCCGGCCGGAGGACGTCGAAGGTCTCTCGGATGCGGCGAGCCTGCTGGTCAATGGTCGTCCCGCGCTCGGCAACGTTGAGAATCCGAACACATCGACCCGGGCGCGCGCGCGCCCACCGCTTGACCAAACTAACGAAGCTGCTGTCGCGGTCCACGCCGTCGCCAAACACGAAGGAGTCTCCCGCCACGACCACATGGACGCACGGCCCCTTGTCCAGAGAGGAGAACTCCTCGTCCGGAAATCCCAGTGCGTTTAGCGGAGTGACGCTAGTCCGGCCCCACGGCAACCTGCCGATCTGCATTGTGTAGCTAACCCGCCCGGTGGCCGGATCGGTGACCCGAGAAGTCCGACGGTCGATGGTGAGGGTGGCGAGCAGTTCTGCGCAGCCGAGCAGCACTAATGCCGGCAATAGGGAGAAGATCACCAACTTGATCCTCCCCCCGAACGTCTGATTGCGCCAGGGTTCAACCATTCCGGGTGCTTCCGGGCCCAGTCACGGCCTGGCGCTTACGGGATGTAGCGCACAATGCCGGGCCCCAGGCGTGTGGCCAGCCCCACCGGAAGGAGCCGCCACAAGCGCGGGCCCCAGCGGTAGGCCCCTTGGTCCGGGGATGGCGTCGACTCTGCCTCAGGGGGAAATTGATACCACCACAATGGCTCGTCCCGGCCACCCCACTGCCGTTTGAATTCGTGCGTTCCACCGCCGGGCGAGCTCCGCCCGAAATTGAAGGTGCGACATCCCTCGTTCGCGGCGCGCTCCATGAACGCCCACTGAAGGAGATAGTTAGCTCGAACATCGGTGTGCTCCCGAAGGGCCGAGGACCACGTGATTTCAAACTCGTCACCCCACCGAAAGCCACACCCGCCCGCAATGACGCGCCCCCCGTGGTAGGCGCAGCCGAACACGACGGAGTCAGGAAACGCATCCTGAATCCCTTGGAAGAACCGCTCCGACTGTGTTGGGGTCCCAAGGTCCCGCATGTGGCGAGCGAATACGCTGAAGAAAGGTCCCATCTCCTCTGGACCGAAGCGCACCGAGACACCGGCCTTCTGTGCTCGTCTGACCTTGTTGCGGATCTTGGTGGAGAAACCGGCCCACAGCGCTGCCGAGCTACCAGGGATGTCTACGAGGACCGTGAGCTTACGATGCGACACTCGTAGGTCCAGCGGCAGCTCGACCCGGCTGCGTAGCTCGAGGAGCCTCACACCCTCTAGCTTGGCGCGCCTGGCAGCCTCTTGCCCGAGCGCTCGCACGGCCACATCCGAACCGAGCGGTCCTCCGTAGTTGAGAAACGGCATGGACACGAGGGAATGGCCGAAGAGCCAGCTTCGCACTCGGACGAGGGGAAGTACTCCACAGATTCCTCCCTCAGCTGTCCGGCACGCGAGGTACGGGCAATCATGCCCGAACAATGACTCGATCAGCTGTTTCCACCCGTACAGGTGGCAGTGCGTCC
>DATMBI010000062.1:0-7177 GCA_035559375.1 Gemmatimonadaceae bacterium
CGCTGGGAACAGTAGAGGTGCGCACTGGGCACGACCAGTTCGCGTCCTTCGACGGCATTGCGGCCGATCCGTCGAAACGATTCGAATACGGTTTGGGGTCGTTCGACTTGCTCCGCGAGGTGGCCGGGACGCTAGCTGCGAGTGCCGGTCGTGGAACCACACTGTCTCTCCTGCATTCGCTGGCGCTTCCCTGGGGAACCACGGTAGTGCACCGAGCACAGCGGAGCGACTCGCGACACTGGGCTCGGCGCGGGGAGGGCGGAGTGACGGTGATGGAAGGGGAGCAGCGCACGCTTCCCGACGTCACTGTGCGCTGGAGCGGCCGGCCGCTGGTTCTGGGTGCCATTTTCTCGAGCGTGAGTGGCAGCCTGCGCTGGCTACAGGTGCGGCAGTCGGTGACTATCCCTGTGGAATCGTTTCTGGCGCCCCAGACACGAGTCTCCAGACTGAGCGCCATACCTGTCACAGTGGGCGCCACATCGGCCTCGGGTCATCTGGCCGTCAGTGCTTCCTACAACCGTACCGAGCGCCGCGACTCGTTACCAGGGAGCGTCACGGACACCCGTACGGAGGAGCTGACAGCCGATATTGCGAGGACGTTCGACCTCCCGCGTAGTTGGAGATTACCGGGCGGCCTGCGTACCAGGATCACCTGGCAGCAGAGCGGTACCCAGAGCTACGTTTCCAACCTGGCTGCCGTAGAGCGCCGCAGCCGGCTTACGGACAACGGCCGCAGGGTGCTGACTCTCAACGCCGGCACGGACCTGTCGGGCGAGCTGTCGTTCAACCTTCAGGCCTCGCGCGTGGTCACGTTCGACAAGAACTTCAACCGAAGATTCACCCAGACGCTGGTATCCGCCGTGCTCAACGTACGTTTCTTCGCAGGGGTGTTGAGGTGAGGATGCTGGCACTCCTCCTCTGTGCTCTGGGAGCGGCAGGAGGGTGCGGGGGCGAGGTTCGCTCACGAGGTCCGTTCGATGGCGAAGCTGCGCTTGCCTATGCGCGCGTCTTCATGGAGTTCGGCCCTCGAGTTCCTGGGAGCGAGGCGCACCGCCGAGCAGGTGACTGGATAGCGGCCGAGATGCGAAAGCGGGCTGACACGGTCATCGAGCAGCGTTGGGTCCATGTAACGAGGGGCGGCGACAGTCTTCCTTTGCGCAACGTACTGGCGCGCTTCCGCCCGCAGGTTCGCGAGCGCGTCCTCTACGTAGCGCACTGGGACTCGCGGCCCCGGGCCGAAAACGCGCGGGATCCAGCGCAGCGTTCGCTTCCTACGCCAGGAGCGAACGACGGGGCCTCCAGCGTGGGCCTGCTCATCGCTCTCGCCGATCTGTTGCGCAGCCAGCCGGTTCCATACGGCGTAGATCTCTTGTTCGTGGATGGCGAGGATTATGGAGAGTTCGGCCCGCCAGAAGTCGATGTGTTGTTGGGATCGACGTACTTCGCGGCCAATCCACCCGAGCCGGACTATGCGCCGCTCTTCGGAGTAGTCTGGGACATGATAGGCGATGCTGATCTTCAGATAGATCAGGAGGAGCACTCGGTTCGGGAAGCGCCGGAGGTCGTCGCTCGGGTGTGGGATGCCGCTGCTCGACTGGGCTATTCCAGCTACTTTCGCCCCCAGGTGTGGGGACCCATTACGGACGATCATCTGCCGTTTCTGCGGCGCGGGTGGCGTGTAATTGACGTGATCGACATCACATACCCCTATCATCACACTGTCGAGGACACCGTCGACAAGATCTCGGCGCGTTCGCTCAAGATCGTCGGGGATGTTGCCTGGGAAGTCCTCCAGTAACCCAGTGGCCGCGATGGAGTAGCACCGCCTGCGTGCCTGCGATGGGGCTCGGTGCGCGGCGGTTGCCAAGTTTCTTCCATGCCTAGCGATGGCGAAAGGCGGGGGCTGCTGACGATAGCTGGTGTGCTGGTGCTGGGGATGGGTGTGCGAGCTCTGGATGCATTGCGGCCGCCTCCTCAGGCTTCGCCGGTCGAGCTGCGAGCGCTGGATGCGCAGATTGCGCGAGTAGACAGCGCCCGCCGTGGCCTTCGCAGCGCAGGCAAACAGATTGTACGAGGCGGAAGTGGTCCCCAATCGCCGCCACGGAGTCGAGCTCCGAACACTGCTGTGCCGAGTTCTTTGGTGGATCTCGACGTGGCTGGGGTCGACGAAATCGAGCGACTCCCTTGGGTCGGGCCTGTACTAGCACAGCGAATCGTGGCCAATAGAGATCGCTGTGGCGCCTTTGGCTCTTTGGAGGCGCTGCAGCGTGTGTACGGGATAGGCGCACGGGTCGCAGCTCGTCTGGAACCCTACGTGACGTTTTCGGGAGCACCCCGTCCTCACAGTGCGGCGCCGGGACCGGATTGCCAGCGCGCCGCGGAACGCCCGATAACTGCGCGCCCGGGGCGGAGTTAACCGCTCCGGCAGCGGCTTCGGAGTGCCGCTCGTTCGGCACTTTTCCGGTCGAGAACCCAACTTGCACGTCCGTAACTGATGGCTACTCCAGTTGCCGCGATGCCCGAGAGGATCGCTGAACTGTTGCTCAGCGGCGGCCACATCACACGCGAGCAGCTCGAGCGCGCACAGCGGGAAGCGAAGGCCAGCGATATCACCGTGACGCTAGCTCTCGTGCGGAGCGGTGCGATCGAAGAAGTGGAGCTCACCAAGCTAGTGGCGCGCACTTACCGCCTCCCGGCCGTGGATCTGAGCGGCTTCGAGGTGGATCCTAAGATCCTCAAGCTAGTGCCCGCCGATCTGGCTACCAAACACCTGCTTCTGCCGCTACGCCGCGAAGGTCGAATCCTCACGGTTGCCATAGCCGATCCCACGAATCAGGACATTCTCGAGGATCTCAAGTTCATCACGCGCTACGATATCTTCCCCGTCGTAGCTGGGGAGGCCACGCTGCGCTCGTTGATCGAGCGTGCTTACGACGCCAGTGACAGCGGAATGGAGGACCTCCTCAAGGACATTGCCGGGCTCGAGCAAGACATCGAGGTAGTGGAGGAGGAAGAGGAGGACATTTCTGCGGCCGCCCTAGCTGCCGCGGTGGACGACGCGCCGGTGGTGCGGCTGATCAACGCGATACTCACTGATGCGGTGAAGCGCGGGGCGAGCGACATCCACTTCGAATGCTTCGAGCACGAACTCAGGGTGCGCTATCGCATAGATGGCGTGCTTCAGGAAGTGATGAAGCCGCCGTTCAAGCTGAAAGCGGCGCTTATTTCGCGCTTCAAGATCATGGCGCAGCTCAACATCGCCGAGCGGCGTGTGCCTCAGGACGGGCGCATCAAGCTGAAGATAGGCAATCGAGTCATAGACTATCGTGTCTCGACCCTTCCCACGCTCTTCGGCGAGAAGGTGGTGCTCCGCATCCTGGACAAGGGCAATCTCACTCTCGATCTAGAGAAATTCGGGATGGAGCCTCGCGCCGAGCGGGAGCTCATGGACGCGATCATGAACCCCTACGGGATGGTGCTGGTGACTGGCCCTACGGGTTCCGGCAAAACGACCACGCTTTACTCGGCGCTTTCCAAGATCAACACCATAGATCAAAACATCATGACCGCCGAAGATCCCGTCGAGTACAATCTCTTCGGGATCAATCAGGTGCAGGTGCGGCCAGAGATCGGAATGACCTTCGCCGCTGCCTTGAGGGCTTTCTTGCGGCAGGATCCCAACATCATCATGGTCGGCGAGATCCGCGATCTGGAGACAGGGAGCATAGCGATCAAAGCTGCGCTCACCGGTCACCTGGTGCTCTCCACTCTGCACACCAACTCGGCGGCGGAGACTGTGACCAGGTTGCTGGACATGGGTCTGGAGCCGTTCAACGTAGCTAGCGCGTTGAATCTCGTAGTCGCGCAGCGGTTGGTACGGCGCATCTGCTCTCGTTGCAAAGTCCGGTACGAACCCGACGACGAAGAACTGGCCGGCGCGCGCGTGACGCGGCATACCACGCTGCGCGATCTCAAGTTTACAGAGGAAGCGCTACGGGCAGCGATAGAGAAAGCGACTCCGGAGGCACTCCCTTACTTGCGTGGCGTCACACTGGACACCGAGATCGGCGATCTGCCGTTCTTCCGCGGCAGAGGATGTGAGGAGTGCGGTGGTACGGGGCTGCGTGGCCGACAGGGGCTATACGAGGTGCTGGCGATGACTCCGCAACTGCGCAAGCTCATTCTGCACGATGCCAGCGGCCAAGACATTCAGGATCACGCCGTGGCCGCCGGCATGCTCACGTTGCGAATGGACGGCTGGCTCAAGGTATTCAAGGGGATCACGACGCTCGAGCAAGTGATCCGCGAGACGAGCGCCCATTGACCGACGTGATCGAAATCACCATCGGCGCTCGGAGGAGTCGCTAGGGCGCCCATCAGCCTGTAGCCGTGACGGCAGCGGCCTCCGAGCCGTCAACTGCAGTGGCCGAGTGTAGACCTCGAATCCGAATAACAGTATGAGCGACTCGAACGTCGGCAGCGAAAGGCAGGTCAATCTCCGCGTCTTGCTCGAGGAGGTTATCGAGCGAGATGCTTCCGACCTACACATCGTAGCGGGCGAACGTCCCAAGCTGCGTGTTGACGGAGAGATCGTCAACTCGCGACTGGACATCGTTTTGACCCCCAAAGACACACTGCAACTTGCGTACTCGGTATTGACCGAGAGTCAGAAGAAGCGTTTCGAGATGGAGGACGAACTGGACTTTTCGTTCGGTATTCAGGGTCTGGCACGCTTCCGCGGGAACTGCTTCAAGCAGCGTGGCTGCGTTTCCATGGTGATCCGGCAGATACCGTTCGTGGTGCGTACTCTGGACGAGCTCGGCTTGCCGCCTGTAGTGGCTCGCATGGCAGAGAAACCCCGGGGATTAGTGCTGGTCACGGGGCCCACGGGTGCCGGGAAGTCCACGACGCTCGCGGCGCTGATCGACAAAGTCAACCGCGAGCGCCGCGGCCACATCCTCACGGTCGAGGACCCCATCGAGTTCGTACACCAGCACCGCGGCTGTATCGTGAACCAGCGTGAAGTCGGCAGCGACACGCACTCCTTCGCGGCAGCTCTCAAGTATGCGCTTCGCGAAGACCCCGACGTGATTCTCATCGGCGAAATGCGCGACCTGGAAACGATACAGGCAGCGCTGACCATCGCCGAGACAGGTCACCTGGTCTTCGCCACACTGCACACCAACTCGGCGGCCGAGACTATCAATCGCATCATAGACGTATTTCCCAGCCATCAGCAGCCTCAGGTGCGCGCGCAGCTGGCTTTCGTGCTCGAAGGGATCGTGACGCAGACGCTCTTGCCTAGAGCCAAGGGAAAGGGTCGGGTCCTAGCTGCCGAGGTACTCGTGGTGACGCCGGCGATACGCGCGCTGATACGCGATGCCAAGGTGCATCAGATCTATTCACTGATGCAGTCCGGCAAGAAGTTCGGTATGCAAACGCTCAACGACGCCCTATACCAGCTCTACCTGCAGCGCGAGGTGACCGAGGAGGAATGCCTGCGCGTGTCGAGCGATCCTAACGAGTTTCTCAGAATGATAGGCCGGACCTCCGGCGAGGAAGAAGGCGAGCTCAAACTGCGGCCGGCGGCGGCCTCTAGGGGCGCACGTTAGGGGTCTAGTCGACTAGGAACAGAACACTCAGCTATCGAACAGCGATGCCTGCTTTCACTGTTACAGCGCGAACTCCTAGCGGAGAACTGCGGACCAGTCGCATCGAGGCACCGTCCCGCGAGGAGGTGGTGGCTCAGCTCAGGCGCCAGCGGATGAGTGTCGTTCGCGTGGACGAGGAGGCCAAACCCAAGGTTCGGCGAGGCCGTATCAAGACTCGCGACATGGTGGTCTTCACGCGGCAGTTTTCCACCATGATCAACGCCGGACTCCCGCTGGTCCAAGCGCTCGACATCCTGGCGAAGCAGACCGAGAACAAGACGCTGGCGGCAGTGACGCGCGAGGTGGTCTTCGACGTGGAGTCGGGTAACACAGTAGCGGACGCGTTGGCCAAGCACCCGAACGCTTTCAGCGAGCTCTACGTGAACATGGTGGCGGCAGGCGAGGCCGGCGGTATTCTGGATACTATTCTGATGCGGCTGGCCACGTTTCTGGAGAAGAGCGACGCGCTGGCTCGGAAGGTAAAGGGGGCGATGATTTACCCCGGAGTCATCCTTTCAGTGGCCGTGATCGCTGTGGCGGTGCTGCTCACCTTCGTAATCCCGGTATTCCGGGAGATGTTCGCTTCAGTCGGATTGGCGCTACCGTTCCCGACTCGCGTGGTGATCGGCATGTCCGATTTCCTCCGCGGCTACTGGTATGCGATCGCAGGTGTGATAATCGGTGGGATATGGCTGTTGCGGCGCTACTACCGCACGTCGAGCGGTCGTCTGGCGATCGACACCATGCTATTGAAGGTTCCGGTACTGGGTGATGTCTTGCGCAAGAGCGCCGTCTCTCGCTTTTCTCGTACCTTGGGGACTCTGATAAGTTCGGGTGTGGCCATCCTGGATGGTCTGGAGATCACCGCGAAGACCGCTGGTAACCGCGTCATTCAGGACGCTATCATGGCGTCGCGGGCCAGCATTGCAGGGGGCGAAACGATAGCCGGTCCGCTGCAGAAGTCCAACGTTTTTCCACCCATGGTGATCTCGATGATCGCCGTAGGCGAGCAGACTGGCGGACTCGACGAGATGCTGACCAAGATCGCCGACTTCTATGACGAGGAAGTCGACGCTGCGGTGAGCGGCTTGCTGGCGCTCCTCGAACCTGTCATGATCGTGTTCTTGGGTGTCGTTGTGGGTGGTATGGTGGTGGCGATGTACTTGCCTATCTTCGACATGATCAACGCCGTGCAATAACGAGCGCTGGCCTGCGGAACGGGAAGCTGCTAGGGCTCTTGCGTGTACGGGTAACGTAGAGGCGTGACTATCGCGATCACCCGGGCAGTACCCGCGAGCATAGCCGAGTGCGAGTTGACGCATTTGCCTCGCGTCCCCATCGACCTGGCCGAGGTTCGCGCCGAGCATGCCGCTCTCGAAGCGGCTCTGGTCGAGCTGGGGTGCAAAGTGCGGCGGCTGCCTGAACGGTCGGATCTGCCGGATTCCGTTTTCGTGGAAGACACAGCGGTCGTACTTCCCGAGTTAGCTGTGGTGGCGAGGCCGGGCGCACCTTCGCGGCGGGGGGAA
>DATMBI010000063.1:0-2370 GCA_035559375.1 Gemmatimonadaceae bacterium
GGCTCACCTTCCGGTGCTGAGCAAGATGGGCGGGGTCCGAGTGGTCGCGCTCTGCGACATCGATCGTGCCAAGGCGCGGGCCCTCGCTGATAGATTCGAGATTCCAGATGTCTTCGTAGACATCGAGGACCTCCTGGGCTACGGTGGGATCGACGCTCTGGTCGTAGCGACCCCCAACCACCTGCACGAGCCGCATGTATTGGCGGCCTTAGCTGCCGGCGTAGATGTACTGTGCGAGCGCCCACTGGCTCTCAATGCGAGTGGTGTGGAGCGGATCCTCGTGGCCGCGGAAAGTGCGGGTCGTAAGGTGGTCGTGGGGAACAACCATCGATTTCGCAGTGACGTGCAAGCGTTGGATGGCTTTCTGCGAGGTGGAGAGCTGGGAAAACTCGTGGGCGTCAGGGCTGGGTCTTACAATTTGCGGAGCGCAGTTCCGAGTTGGCGCTTGCGACGGGCCGAGTCGGGGGGAGGCGCGTTGATGGATTTAGGCTTCCCGCTGCTGGACCTGGCCCTCTGGTTGGCTGACTTTGCACGTCCCGAGAGGGTGTGGGCTCAACTCGATCGGCCGGGGATGGCCAATGCGGTCGAAGACAGCGCCCTGGTGGTGCTGCAGTGCAGCGGCGGTATTGCCATGAGTTTCGATGTATCGTGGTCCTACGTGGGAGTCGAGGAGCGGTGGTGGTTCGAGGCCTTGGCTTCACGTGGCAGTGCTAGATTGGCGCCGCTGCGCGTAGTGAAAGAGTTGAACGGCCGGCCAGTGGATGTTTCGCCCACAGGGGCCGCAGCGCGCGAGAGCGCGTTCACCCAATCCTACAGAGCTGAGTTCGCGCATTTCTTGTCGGTACTACGGGGTCAATCCGACTATGAACCACCGCGCGACCAGGTTCTGGTTCACCGTGTGCTGGAAGCATCCTACCGTTCCGCTTCAGAGGGTCGCGAGATTCGCCTGTGAACACAGCGAGGGTGGTCCGTTCATCGCGGCAGCTACCGAGAGCGAGACGCCTGCTTCCGGCGTTGGGGTGGCTATCGCTGTCGCTCTGTGCGGGCGGTCTTCAGGCGCAACAGAGTTCACCCGACAGCCGTCCTGGGAGCGAGCTGAGCGTCTATCTCATGACGATGGGTCCCGGCGACGAAGTATGGGAGAGGTTCGGTCACAACGCGATCGGCATTAGGGACGCAGCGAGCGGGACCGACGTAGTCTATAACTGGGGTCTTTTTTCGTTCGACGAACCGGGCTTCATCGTGCGCTTTCTTCGCGGGCGAATGCGTTATTGGATGGGTGGCTTCGATGCAGAGGCGACGGTGGCTGAGTATGTGGCCCGCAATCGGACGGTAACGATCCAAGAGCTGGATCTTTCCCCTGCTCAGCGGCTGGCGCTGCGCGACTTCCTGCGTTGGAATTCGCTAGCCGAGAATCGCTACTACGACTACCACTATTTTCGCGACAACTGCTCGACGCGGGTGCGCGATGCGCTCGACAGGATACTAGGCGGAGCGCTGCGGCAAGCTAGCGAGAGTGTAAGCACCGGGCGCTCGTATCGGTTCCATGCTCTGCGACTCATGGCCCCCGATCTTCCCGTAGCCGTCGGAATAGATCTCGGTCTAGGCCGGCCTGCCGACCGGCCTATCTCGGCATGGGAAGAGATGTTCATCCCCATGGCGCTCATGGCTCGGTTGCGTTCCATACGCGTACCTGACGATAGTGGCCGGTTGGTTCCCTTGGTCACGTCGGAGCGTGTCGTGTTTACCGCGCAGCGTCCGCCAGAACGCGACGGCCCGCCGCCTTTGATCGCCTTGGGCTTGGCGACGGGGGTCGCCGGTGGGTCGTTAGGCTGGCTCCTCTGGCGTCGGGCTCGCCGCGGCAGTGCAGCGGCCCGTGTGGCTGTGCGGTCACTGATAGCGCTGTGGGGGTTCCTTGCGGGGGCGGTGGGTGTTCTGCTGGTGGTGCTGCGCACGCTGACGGAACACGAGTTCGCCTATCGCAACGAGAACATTTTTTTCTACAATCCCCTTTGGTTAGCGCTCGTCCTCTCGATGTTCGTGCCCGGTGGCTCGGCATGGCGCCAACGGGCGCGGGATGCAGTGGCCCGAGGGATCGTGTGGTTAACAGCGGTGGGATTGCTCCTCCAGTTGGTGCCCTATCTACGCCAGGATAGCCTGGGAGTCATGCTACTCGCGGCGCCGCTCAACATCGTACTGGCGAATGTCGTCAGGCAAGCCTCGAACAGCGGCGACTGAGGCGGTTTCGATCGGGATCGACGTGGGTGGCACGTTCACCGACCTGGTGAGTGTCAGCCCCGGCTGCTCGGTGCGAAGCACCAAGGTGCTGAGCACACCGGCCGACCAGAGTTTGGGAGTGGAGCGCGCGTT
>DATMBI010000064.1:0-3388 GCA_035559375.1 Gemmatimonadaceae bacterium
CCGGAGCAGCCGCCATCTTTCGCAACGACCCGCCGTGGCGGGCTAGCAGCTCTTGGGCCAAATCCAGCGCGGAACGCCCCGAACAGCCGTTCCCCAAGACAATGGCCAGGAGCTCGATGGCGCTCAACGCTGGAGCGCCCAGCTGATGCAACCGCTCCCGAGGCCGTTCCGAGGGCGGGAGTTCTTTGATCTGCAACCTCGCCCTCGAATTTCGGGAGAAGGGTGTTCCGTGATTGCTTCGAGCGAGGCGCTCGGCACAGGGCATGGGCCACAAGCTACCGCGCCTACCGGCGCAGGCTGCACCGGATCACCGCAGTCTGTGTCCCCCGCGCGCCGTCCTCAGCCGTTAGCCCCGTGACACTTTTTGAATTTCTTGCCCGAACCGCACGGGCAAGGGTCGTTGCGGCCCACACTGCTCCAATCGGCACCCGCCGTGGCCCCACCACCCCTGGGACGCGCACCGCTACCTCGCTCCATCTCACTCAACGTCTTGGCTCGCCCTGCCCCGACGACCACCGGATCCGGCCGCGCCTGTACCGTAGCCTTGGGAGGCTCGTCAGGGGCAACATCCAGAACTGCCTCCGCCTCTCCAGTACCGCTTGCAGCTGCCCCATCGGCCGCGACCTCCTCCAGTACACCCAGCGCATTGTAGCGACGCTTCACGCCACCAGCACGCCGCCCATCCCCCTCCGGCTCCGGCGCTGGAACCGGCGGGTTGAACACGAGCTGGGCCCTCAAAAAGCGCTCCGTAAACGTGGTATGAATGTCCGCCATCAAATCGACGAACATCGTGTACGCTTCTTGCTTGTACTCGATCAACGGATCCTTCTGGCCCCACGACCGGTAGTGAATCGCGGCACGAAGCTGATCGAGATCGTAGAGGTGGTCCTTCCACTTCTCGTCCAGCACGTTGAGCATTACCAACGACAACAACCTGCCGCTGAACCCCTGTCCGTTCTCGTCACGGATCTCGTCTAGACTGGCCTCCTTGGCCTCGAACGCCTTCACCGCCGCACGGACCGCGGCCTCCACCACTCCCTCGACAGTATTCGGTGGGTTCGGCCCCTCCAGTTCAGGTACCACCAACAAGTAGTGAAGGAGCAGTTCCTGACGTAGCAGGCCGTAATCCCACTCCGCCGGATCCTCGTACTCTGCCAGCAGGCCCTCCACTCGCTTGCGAACGGCCTGCTCCACCATTTTGAGCGCCTCTGCTCTTAGCTCCTCGCCACCCTCCAGCGCAAAAGACCGCAACGAATAGATCACTTCGCGCTGCTGGTTCATTACGTCGTCGTAATCCAGCAAACGCTTGCGTGCCTGGAAGTTCTGAAGCTCCACACGCTTCTGCGCCTGCTCGATGGAGCGCGTGATCAGCGGGTGCGTCAGAACCTCGCCCTCCTTGGCCCCCATGCGGTCCATGAGACGGGCGATCCTCTCCGACCCGAAGAGGCGCATGAGGTCGTCTTCGAGGGAGAGGAAGAACTGCGAGGCACCTGGGTCACCCTGACGGCCCGCTCGACCACGAAGCTGCCGATCGATACGCCTCGATTCGTGCCGCTCCGACCCGATGATGTGGAGTCCGCCGCACTCCATTATCTCGATTTCCTTCCCGTCAGCGTCCTTGATCTTGGACGGCTTCGGCTCTGTCACACCTGGGCCCAGCTTTATGTCCGTACCGCGGCCAGCCATGTTCGTGGCGATCGTGATCGCCCCGTACTGACCCGCCTGAGCGATTATCTCAGCCTCTCGCTCGTGGTACTTGGCGTTGAGCACGTTGTGCGGCAGACCTGCTCTTTTGAACATCCGCGACAGCGTCTCCGACACCTCCACGCTCACCGTACCGACCAGGACGGGGAATCCCAGCTCGTGGAGTCGCCGCACCTCCTCGACGATGGCGTTGTACTTTTCACGCCGAGTCTTGAATACCAGGTCGTGACGGTCCTCGCGGATGCACGGCTTGTTGGTCGGAATGACCGCGACGTCCAGATTGTATATCTGGTGAAACTCGGTCTCTTCAGTCTCGGCCGTTCCTGTCATCCCGGCCAGCTTCTCGTACATCCGGAAGTAGTTCTGTATGGTGATCGTCGCCAGCGTCTGCGTCTCGCCTTTGACTTTCACCCCCTCCTTGGCCTCGACTGCCTGATGCAGGCCTTCCGACCAACGCCTCCCGGGCATCGTGCGCCCCGTGAACTCGTCCACGATCAGAACTTCACCGTTCTGCACGACGTAGTTCACGTCCTTCTCGTAGAGCGCATGGGCGCGCAGCAGCTGGTGAACGATGTGCAGCTTTTCGCTCTTGACGGCGTACTCCGTCTCCAGAGCGCGGCGAGCTTCGATCTTCTCTTTGGGCGACAGATCCGGATCGTGCTCGATCCTGTGGATTTCGGTCGAAATGTCTGGAAGGACGAACTGGTCGCGATCGCTAGGTGAAAGGGCATCCACGCCACGGTCCGTCAGGTGAACCGTGTGGCCCTTCTCGTCCATCACGAAGTAAAGATCGTTCTCCAGATCACCGTAGCGCTGTTTCCCTGGCCCGAGCTTCCGGTCGGCCAGATAGTCCAACTCCATGCGCTGAACGAGCTGTTTGACGCCAGGCTCTTGGAGCGCCTTGAGAAGTCTCTTGTTCTTGGGACTCCCTAATTGTGCCTTGAAGAGCGCCACTCGGGCGCCTTCCTCGTCGCCTTCCGCCAAGAGGCGCTCGCCCTCAGCGACCAGAGCGTTCACCACCTCCGTCTGGCGGCGAAAGAGTCTTTCGACGGCACTGTTGTACTCGGCAAAAAGCGCGTCGTTTTCGTTCCCCACTGGTCCCGAAATGATCAGTGGGGTGCGAGCCTCGTCGATAAGGACCGAGTCGACCTCGTCGACGATGGCGTACCAGTGGCCACGCTGTACCCGCTGATCCAGCGAGACCACCATGTTGTCGCGCAGATAGTCGAAGCCGAACTCGTTGTTAGTACCGTACGTGATGTCGCAGAGGTAAGCCGCCCGCCGCTCCGGTGAACCCGGCAGCGTGTCATCGATGCAGCCGACGGTCATCCCGAGATAGCGGTAGAGATGGCCCATCCACTGCGAGTCGCGCCTGGCCAGGTACGAGTTGACGGTCACTAGGTGACATCCCCGTCCCGCTAGTGCGTTCAGGTATAGCGGGAGAGTGGCTACCAGCGTTTTGCCTTCACCAGTCGCCATTTCGGCAATCCGGCCCCAGTGCAGCTCGATCCCGCCCATGAGCTGCACGTCGTAGTGCACCATATCCCAGGTGATCTCGTGCCCCGTGACGACCAGCTTGGTTCCCACGAGCCGGCGCGCAGCCTCCCGGACTGTCGCGAAAGCCTCGGGGAGTAGCTCGTCCAGCGTCTCCGCGATCACCCTGCGCAGCTCGGCTTCGAGCCCG
>DATMBI010000065.1:0-5846 GCA_035559375.1 Gemmatimonadaceae bacterium
GCCCACTGTCATCGCCCGCCGCGATGGCGGCCTGAGCGTGATCTTGCCCCTGCAAGACTGTCACATGTCGCTTCACACATTCCCCGAGCGGGAAGTGGCTCTCCTGGACGTTCTCGCACCGGATCAGAACCTGCAACTCGCTCTAGACGTAATAACGCGCCGTCTCGAGGCACGAACCGTGCGCACCGAGCGGCGGCAACGCGGGTGAACCGGTGTGGATTTGGCCACGTCCGAGTACCGGTCATCGGCCTAAAGACTAGCGCGCACTACGCTCGCGACCGAACACCATGCTACGACGGCCAGCGGTGGCATGCGCCAGACTCTGAGCAACGCTGTGCCGATCGAGACGATGGCCATATCGCCACTGCTGGACACACCGGAAATGAAAATCGGATCGTACAGTGCAGCGCCCAGCAAGCCGACTACGGCCGCGTTGATAGCGGCGATGCCACTGATGGCACGCTGGCTGCGAGCTAGTGTCCTCCAGTACGGCAGCACTCCCGCCACTAGAAGTAATCCTGGCAGGAAAAGGGCGAGCAACGCGACGGTGGCGAACAACAAGGCATCGTGGCCTCGGGCGGCGACAGCTCCGAGGTACGCTGCCAAGGCGAATAACGGGCCGGGAATAGCCTGTGCCAGTCCATAGCCCGCCAGGAACTGATCCTGGCTGACCCACCCGGGCGACACGACGGCCTGTTGCAGCAGCGGTAGAACCACATGGCCACCACCGAATACCAAGGCACCCGAGCGGTAGAACGCCGCAGCCAGCCCAACGAGACTGGAGTCAGTGCCGGCGAATAGCGCAAGGACGAGCAGTATAGCAATGAACGCAAACAGCAGTATCGCCCCGCTCGCTCGCCCGAATGGAAGGTGCACGCCGCCCGTATCATTCGATTGAGAGGCGCCACGAAGAAAGAGCGCACCCACCAAAGCAGCGACTGCAACCACCGCTAATTGAGCGAGAGCTGCGGGTGACAGCAGTAGCCACGCAGCAGCTATAACGGCAATCGCGCGCCGTGGCGTGTCAGGGCACAACTGTTTCGACATCCCCATCACCGCATCTGCCACGACTGCGAAAGCTGTCAGTTTGAGACCATGGATGAGCGCCCCGGTCACACCGCTGCTAACCAACGGCAGCGCGAGTGCAGCACCGACCAGTAACAAAGCAGACGGCAGTGTAAAGGCCGCAAAGGCAGCTATGCCGCCTAGCCACCCGGCCCGCAGAACTCCGAGACTGAAACCGAGCTGACTACTGGCGGGACCTGGCAGGATCTGGCAGACGGCAACCAGTTGAGCGAACAGTTCTTCGGTAACCCACTGGCGCCGGCGCACTAGCTCCGCTCTGAAGTAACCCAAGTGGGCAATCGGCCCACCGAAGGATGTGAGGCCGAGCTTCAAGAAAACCCCGAACACCTCGCCTGGGGTTCCGGGTGCGACGGCCTGCTCGCTGCGAGGGATGGACATACCGGACGCTCACCTCGGACGATCGCCAGCCGAGCAATCATTTCGGATCGTAACCACGGTGCTAAGGGTACATGACGGTGAGAGTGTCAGGTAGTGTGGAACCAGAGGCGATCCTCCGATGAGCCGACGCTTACCCTCGCACGGTTTGCTCGTGTTTCTGCTTCTGTCGGCAGGGTGCCGAGCGGCGGCCGGGCCGGACGAAGTGCCGCTCATCGGCGGGCTGCCACGCGCGCTCGCGCCTAGCGAGCGAACTCTCGCCGCTGCCTCCAATGCGTTCGGCTTCGCGCTGCTGCGGGAAACGAATGCCAGTTTCGCAGACTCCAACGTACTGGTCGCACCGTTGAGCGCGATGATGGCGCTAGGGATGGCCCTCCAGGGAGCGGAGTCGACCACCTTTACAGAAATGCGCAGCGCCCTAGCCCTCGGTTCCTCGGAGCGCGACGAGATCGGAGCAGCTGCGCGCTCTCTCGTGGATTTGCTGACAGCGGTGGATCCACGCGTGCGGCTGCGGATCGCCAACGCGCTCTTTTACAGAGAGTCTTTCGGAGCGGCCTTGGAACGCGAGTACTTGCAGAATTTGCAACGCTGGTTCTCAGCGGAGGCGGCAGGGCTGGACTTCGCAGCGCCACAAGCGCCTAACGCAATCAACGACTGGGCGCGCCGCAAGACGGACGGCCTCATCCCTCGTATCGTGGACAGGCTGCCGCCTAACCTCGTCCTCGTCCTACTCAACGCTGTCTACTTCAAGGGGGAGTGGCGTACGGCCTTCGACCGGCAAGCCACTCGCCACCTACCTTTTCGCACCGCCAGCGGTGCGGAGGTGCCGGTTGCCACGATGAGCGGTCGCATGCGAATCCGGGCTGGAACGCTCGGCGACGGAACGCAGGTGGGCGAACTCCCTTACGGAGGCGATGCCTACGTCATGACGATCGTACTTCCACCGCCAGGCCAGGCTCTGCGAGACTACGCAGCCAGCCTCGATACCGCACGCTGGAACACGCTCCTGGCCACGTTGGTCCAGGGAGAATACATGGTGCAGTTGCCGAAGTTGAGCCTCGCCTGGGAAGATTCGCTGAACGACGAACTACGAGCGATGGGAATGCGGCTGGCGTTCCGGCCCGGAGAGGCCGACTTCAGTCGCATGAGCCGCATCGCAGGTCGCGAACTCTACATCGACCTGGTGAAGCAGAAGTCCTTCGTGGCAGTCGACGAGAACGGAACTACCGCAGCAGCGGTCACGTCCGTAGGAATCGGCATCGTGTCCATGCCACCCACTTTCGCTGTGAACCGCCCCTTCCTTTTCGCAATCAGGGAACGGCACTCGGGCACTATCCTCTTCCTCGGGAAGGTAGCAGACCCGAGTTCGGGCTAACGCCGGCTAGCCGCCAGCAGGGCGCTCTGGGTGCACGTAGACCAATCGCCTGGGCCCGCACGTTCCAAGAACCGGCGCGCTTCCTCGAGATGCCCAAGCCGGGCCAGCGTACAGGAAAGGAAGCCTAACGAATTGCGATCGCGAGGATCGCGCTCCAGAGCTCGCACATAGAAGCGTCGTGCCACATCGAGTTGCCCCCTTCCGAGAGCAACCGCAGCCATCTCTCGCAGCGCCACCGCATTCTCCGGATCGAGTTCGATAGCGCGCGCTAGCTCGCGACCGGCACGCTCGTAGTCGCCCCACTCCCGCGCCAGCCGTCCCAGAAACACACGGGGGCGAGGATCGTCGGGCGCGAAAGCCACCGACCGCGCAAAATACCGTTCGGCGGTCAAAACCTCGCCCCTCTCGTAGGCAGAGCGCCCCCGTTGATAGTAGTACAGGCCTCGCCCGAAGTACCAGACAGCTACAGTCGCCGAGAAAAGCGCCGCCGATACGAGCAGCACTACGGCACGACCTGACGACACGGTAAAGGCAGCTATTGTACGATGCGCAGTAATCCGAGATCGGCAGTAGCCCGAACGAAACTCTCCGCGTCCGCGGACGGGATCGCTCGCCCTGCCAGCGAAGAAAGCCGATACGCCTCGCCACGCATGTACTCCACCAGCGGGCAACCGGCCCAGTCGCCACTGTCGTCGCGCATCTGAGCTACGATCTCGTCCCACGTGCCTTCGTAACGGCGGCCGTCACCGGTAACCACGCAGTGCACACCTACATCGACACTAGCTACAGCGTCCTCGCCACTCCCCTCCTCGCGCGAACGGGCCAGCGCCACGAGCACCTGACCGAAAAGATCGAGTTGCTCTCCACGCATCGCCACACTCTCCTCGACCTTTTCCAGCAGGTCGTCTATCTCGTCGCCAGCCACCAGTTCGGCGAAGCGATCGTGCCAAGGCTTGAGCACGGGATCGTCCTCTCCGATCCCGAGCTGCTCGGCCATTGCCTCGATGAAATGGAAGAGCAGGTCTGGGTCCCAGTGATCCTCAGGCCGCGTCTGCCGAAAATGATACAGAGCCGCGTCGCGATACCCTAAGTCGTCGTAAACACACGCTAGGTAGATGCGGGCCTCGGCGTAGTGATTGTCCAGCCAGATCGCTCGGCGCAGAGTCTCCACAGCCTTCTCCAGGGCCCCCATCCGGTGCTGCACATGGCCCAAGAGGGTCAGTGCTTCGACCGACTCCGGGAAGTTGTGCAACGCTGCCTCAAGGTACTCGGCCGCAGCCTCGGATCGGCCAGCCCGCACCAGTGCGCGAGCGATCTGGACCATGAGCTCGAGATCGTCGTCGTAACCCAGGTCCAGAACGCGATGAAATACCTCGAGCGCAGTCGCAGAGCGACCCAGGTGCAGCAGCGACTCCCCGTAACCAGCCAGTGCGTCCTCGCACTCGGGATCCAGGACCAACGCCTCCTCGAACGCTTTGCGAGCCCAAACGTACTCCTCTTGGGCAAGCCAGGCGTAACCGATCCCTACGTGCAGCTCGACGGCGTGCGGATACAGAGCCAACCCCTCGCGGAGTACGTCCAACGCTTCCTCGAACCGTCCCTCGTTGTACAGCGAATGCGCGCGCTCGTCGTACTCCTCGGAACTCATGAAGGGAGCCGGCATCTTCGATTCACCTCGGCTGCTTCAGGACAAGCCTATAGTACAACTCAGGTGCGATCTAGTTCAACACAGGCGACGACAGCGCTCTATTCCAGGACGATCGAATGCGCCCGCCCGGCAATTGTCGCCGCTATGGCTCCGGCCAAAGCAGCGTTCGCCTCCAGAAGGGCCAGGTTAGCCGTCAGCGAACGGCCACCAGTCTCCCGCTCGACCGCTGCCAGCACGAACGGCGTAAGTCGTGGCCCACCAATGCCGTGCTCTTCTGCCTCACGCAGCGCTACTCGTACCGCGTTCTCGACCACATCGCGGCGGAGGGCCACCCGCTCAGGCGGCGGTTGCACGATCAACAGCGCAGCCTCGGAGCCCAGCTCCCGCATCGCTAGGAAGATTCTCGCAACCTCGGCCGGGTGCTCGACCCGCTGCGCCAACGTCAAACCGGTATCGCTGTAGAAGAATCCCGGAAACTCCGATGTCCGGTAGCCTACCACTGCGACGCCTAACGTCTCCAGCCGCTCGAGCGTTGCACCGAGATCTACGAGCGATTTAGCACCCGAGCAGACGACTATTGCAGGAGTACGCGCTAGCTCCACGAGGTCCGCGGACTCGTCGTACCCGCCGCCCCTGTGCACACCGCCTATCCCACCCGTGGCGAGGACGCGCAAACCCACGCGGCGCATGAGCGTTAGCGACCCAGACACTGTCGTAGCAGCGTCCGCTCCCGATGCCACTGCCAGCGCCAGGTCGCGCGCTGCTGCCTTGGCTACTGCCCCGGCCACGAGAAACCTCTGCAGATCGGCGTCTTCGGCGCCGATCGTCGCTACACCGGACAGTACCGCTAGCACCACCGCGAGGCTTCCGCTGGTCGCTACCGCCGCTCTCATGCGCGCCAGCGCTTCCGCGTTATGCGGCTGGGGCAACCCCTGCGCCAGCACAGAGCTCTCCAACGCCACCAGCGGCTGCCCGGCTGCTCTTGCCAGCGCCGCTTCGTGTCCCCAGCGCACTACCGACGAACCGGGAAGGAAAAAATCCTCCACCGGCCGGCCTCTGCTCAGCCCTGCGCGTCCGGAAACGCCTCCGCGCGCAGCGTGTCCACTTTCTCGCGCTCGCCGGAGGTGTGATCCCAAATGGCCAGGATCTTTATCCGCTCGCCCTCCCAAGCATCGAACGACTTCGTGACTCCCTTGGGAATGCGTATCTCGTGGCCGTCCTCGAAGCGCAAAACTACTTCTGGATAGTCGGCGTTACTGTACTGCTTGCGCAGCTTCTTGGGTGGAGCGGGCATGGGGAACGAAAGTGGCTGGAAGACCGAAGGGAACACCGCCAAGCTACAAATATAGCACTCGGGCCGAA
>DATMBI010000066.1:0-2962 GCA_035559375.1 Gemmatimonadaceae bacterium
AGATCGCGGCGCCATTACGCTCCATGTCCTTGAGCGCGCGAACCCGGAGCGGCAAGCCGTAGAGCCGAATGAACCCTGCGGCGTCGCTCTGCTGATAGACGTTGTCTTCGCCGAACGTTACGAAACGCTCGTCGTACAAGGCGAAAGGACTGCGGCGGCCAGCTATGGCAATGCTCCCCTTGAAGAGTTGCAACGTTACCGTGCCGCTTACGCGTTCCATGATCTTGCCCACGAACGCGTCGTACGCTTCGCGTTCTGTTGTCCACCAGCGGCCCTCGTAGACCAAGTCAGCGTAACGCGGAGCGATCAGGTCCTTAGCGGCCAGAGTTCGACGATCCAGCACCAGCATCTCGAGCTCGCTGAGGGCGGCGTATAGCATGGTCCCCCCCGGTGTTTCGTACACACCGCGAGACTTCATCCCCACCAGGCGATCTTCCACTACATCGGCTCTGCCTACGCCGTGCCGGCCGCCGAGTAGGTTCAACGTGGTGAGCAGCTCCACGGGGTCCAGGCGCTCGCCGTTCACGCCGACCGGAGTGCCGTTCTCGAACTCGATGCTCACCAGCTCCGGTTCCGCAGGAGCGTCCGAAGGGTCGCTGGTGAGGACGAAAAGATCCTTCGGGGGCGGTGCGTTGGGGTCCTCGAGAATCCCGCCTTCGTGCGAGATATGCCAGAGATTGCGATCGCGAGAATAGATCTTCTGGGTTGTGGCCGCTACAGGCACACCGTGCGCAGCAGCGTACGCCAGTGCATCCTCTCGGCTCCTGATCTGCCATTCCCGCCAGGGCGCGATCACCTGGAGATCAGGGGCGAACGCCATATAAGTGAGTTCGAAGCGAACTTGGTCGTTGCCTTTGCCAGTACAACCGTGCGCTAGAGCGTCCGCGCCGATCGCACGAGCGATTTCCACTTGACGACGCGCGATGAGTGGCCGGGCCATGGAAGTACCCAGCAGATACTTGCGGTTGTACACTGCTCCAGCACGCAAGGTCGGGAAGGCGAAATCTTCGACGAACTCGCGTTTGAGATCCTCCACGTAACACTCGCTGGCGCCCGAGGCCAGTGCCTTTTCGCGGATCCCTCGCAGCTCTTCCTCGCCCTGTCCGATGTCGGCTGCTACGCAAACAACCTTGGCGTCGTAGTTTTCGCGCAACCAAGGGACGATGATAGAAGTATCGAGGCCGCCCGAATAAGCGAGCACTATGGTGCTGGGCATCTACTGGAACTCCTGGGAGAGGGCGATAAGGTATATGTATTCAACGACTCTGCATATTTAATCGCTACGCGCCGAAGGTCAACTGTAGTCTGCCCCCTACTCCTGGTGCCGCCGCCCTAGGCGCTCCAAGCGCCGTGCCAACTTCTCCCTAGCGGACGCCGAACGGCAGATCACTAGCACCGTGTTTTCTCCTGCGATAGTGCCGACTACTTCGGGTAGCTCCGCCGCATCCAACGCCTCGGCTGTCGGCTGGGCACCACCAGCGGTGGTGCGTACTACCAGCAGCTCGCGTACACCGTCCGCCGCTTCGAAGAACTGCGGGAGCACATCCTCGAGACCAGGGCGGGTCGATTCGGCTCCACCAGCGTCGAGGTGCGCGTAACGCACACCGTCCGGTGTGGGTATTCGCGCCAGGCGTAGCTCCCGCAAATCGCGCGAGAGCGTGCTCTGTGTCACGGCCAAGCCGCGCGCGGCGAGGTGTCGCCGCAGCTCCTCCTGACTCGCGATCGGACGGCTGGCTACCAGCTCGAGGATCATTCGCTGTCGTTCGCGCTTGCTCATCGCTCGCACCTGTGGCCTCGATGACGGTCAGCAGGATAGCCTCTCTCCGGCCGCCGAGGAAGCGCTGCCAGCTCGCCCGAGAGTTGACATCGCTCTTGTGCAATAATATGCATTCATCATGCATAGAATTCCGGTCGGAGTCCTGGGAGCCAGTGGCTATGCGGGACGGGAGTTGTGCCGTCTCGTGGCTGGCCACCCGCATCTGGAATTGGCCTTCGCCACGGCGAACGAGCAGCGCGGTCAGAAATTGAGTTGCGCTCGGAGAACTGTGACATTGCTCGCCACCGAGGACGCGCCGCTGCAGAGCGCGGCGCTCGTTTTCAGTGCACTCCCTCACGGGGCCTCGGCCCAGTGGGTCCAGCGGGCGAGGGAGTCCGGCGCCAAGGCAATCGACCTTTCTAGCGACCTCAGGCCAGGCAACGGCCGACATAACGGCATACCCTACGGTCTGCCCGAACTCTTTCGCGAGTCACTTCGCGGAGCTGATGCGATCGCCAACCCAGGGTGCTATCCGACCGCTGTACTGCTAGCACTAGCGCCCCTCCTCGCGCGGGGGCTCCTAGTACCGGGATCCGCGATCGTTGTCGATGCGGCGAGCGGCGTCACCGGCGCTGGGAACTCGCCGCGGCGGGATCTGCTTTTCGCAGAGGTGGTCGAGAATTACCGGCCCTACGCTATCGGGAACGAGCACCGCCACCTTCCCGAAATGCGGGCCGCTGTATCTTCCTACGGGATAGATGCGGACCTGATCTTCACCCCACACCTGCTCCCTGTGGCCAGAGGGATTTTGGCGACCTGCACGGTACACATAACGGAAGCAGTCGCATTGCCCAACGAGCTCTGGCGAGCTCACTACGCTGCCGAACCGTTCGTCGAGATCGCTGACGACCCGCCTGCACTGCACGATGTCGTCGGGCGTAACGTTGCCGGGATATGTGTGCGGCCGGTCGCGGGCGTGCGTAAACCTATGCTCCAGATCTTTTCAGCCATCGACAACCTGGTCAAAGGGGCTGCCGGCCAGGCGCTCCAGAATGCCAACCTGGCACTCGGGCTACCCGAAGAAACAGGACTTCCACGGTGACGCTGCTCGTCAAAGTCGGAGGGCGCGTGCAGTCGGACGCTGCGCTGACTAGCGCCCTGGCCGCTGCCTACCGGCGGTGGGGCGGTCGCATGGTCTTGGTGCAC
>DATMBI010000067.1:0-3334 GCA_035559375.1 Gemmatimonadaceae bacterium
AATTGCTCGAACGAGACTGGGATTTCCATGACGTCACCTACCTGAAACTCAGGATCCTCAGCACGCGCCTCTTCCAGGGAGACTTCCCGACTGGGATCCGTCACCTCCTCGACGACGTTCTTGAGGAGAACGATATTGATCTTCCCGGTGCGTTCGTCTATGTCGACCTCAGCCTGCACGTTCGGACCATGCTTCTTGGCTAAAGCAGCATAAATCCCATCCTGAAGCAGTGCTCGCAACTCGGAGCGATCGAGTTGCTTCTCCTGCGTCAGCTCGCGCAGCGCGTTGAGAATGTCACCAGAAGCGATCATTTTTCCTTTATTCCTCTATTTGTTCCAGCGAAATACCAGCCGGGCCTCCTTCACCGCGCTCAGCGGGATCCGGTGCTCGACACCCCGCTGATCCCGCACCACCGCCGTTTCTACACCATCCACCTCCTCCGCTCCCAGTATCTCTACCTCCACCCTACCGCCTAACAGCGGGCTCAGGACTTTGGCGCTCCGCCCCGCAAAGCGGCGCCAGTCGCCCATCCCCCGGAGCAGTCGCTCTACACCGGGGGAGGACACTTCCAACACATAGTCCGACCCCAACAGAGCCGACGCATCGAGCCGCGGCTCGAGCGCCCGCGAGACTCGCGTACAGTCAGCTATAGCAACAGACCCGCCATCCCGACGGTCTATTCTTACCTCGAGAACCGGCCGCCGCTGTGTACCGCCCTGGCGAAGCTCGACTAGATCATAACCCAGCTCATCAAGTGTTTGCGCCACAAGCGCTTCCACCAACGGGTTCATGTCACATCTAAGCTCTCGCACAGGAACAAAAAAATGTGGGGACCCGCCCCCACATTTTCTACTCGCGGCTGCCAGCCCGCGAAGTGACAACAATTTAGACGGTCCGAAAGGACGCGTCAAGGAACGGAGGCCGTCAGGCGCCACAACGCCACCACTTACATGCGCTACTTCGGCACTACGATGATGCCTACTTGGCGCCCGGAGTCGCCTGCTCTATGCGAAAAGAACCTGTCATTGTCGCAGCGGGTACACAGTTCGCTCACTGTTATCGTTCGGACGCCCGCTTCCATGAACTGCCGTACGAGGATGCCCCTCAGGTCCACACACCCTTCCGCGGATCGGACTCCCGTGAGTACTTCCAACACGTCCGCCCCTACGCGGTAGCACGAGCCGCAGATCGCGGGACCGAGATGCACCTTTAGGTCGCGCGCAGCCAGTCCTTTCTGCCGGAAGACGTCCACAGCCGACACAGCGATGCCTGCAGCAGTGCTCCGCCAGCCGCTGTGCAGCACTGCCACCGCGCCAGATGGATGAGCGATGAACACGGGCACACAGTCGGCAACGGTCACAGCCATGGCGGTCCCGCGTTCCGTCGTGAAGTGCCCGTCTGCGCCTGTTTCGACGATCCTAAATCCCCGCCACGCAGTGCTGGCGTGCACCAGGATATCTCGACCGTGAACTTGACGCGCTACCACTAGTCTGTCAGCCGTTGACGCCAGAGCTGCCATGAGATCCTGCCAAGCTGGACGGCTACCGTCGGCTGGCCTCTCGCCCAACCGAAAATCGCCGTGTTTGCGACCGCTCGTGAATGCCAGGACCCCGAATGCACTCCAGCCTGCGATCTCTTCCTCGATAGGAATCGAGCCCATCAGTCTTCCACTCGCCTGATGCTGGCTCCCAGGGTGTTGAGGCGCTGATCGATGCGTTCATAGCCACGCTCGATCTGGCCCGCATTGTGGATGACGCTGGTACCTTCGGCACACAGCGCAGCCAGCAGCATGGCCATGCCCGCTCGAATGTCGGGCGATTCCACGCGAGCCGCGCGCAAGGGCGCCGGCCCGGCTACCAGGACGCGGTGCGGATCGCATAGGACTATCTTCGCGCCCATGGCGATGAGCTTGTCCACGAAGAAGAGGCGCGATTC
Source organism: Gemmatimonadaceae bacterium (assembly GCA_035559375.1). Classification (GTDB taxonomy): domain Bacteria; phylum Gemmatimonadota; class Gemmatimonadetes; order Gemmatimonadales; family Gemmatimonadaceae; genus DATMBI01. The sequence continues at coordinate 1,936 of DATMBI010000067.1, forward strand.
GAACATTTTCTCGTGGATGAGCACCAGTCCCTGGCACTGAGTAGCCGTGACTACGGCAATCGACATCAAATCTGCCGGGAAGGCTGGCCAAGGCTGATCTTCGATCTTCGGTATATGTCCCCCGAGGTCAGGACGGATGGTGCGAGGCTGTTCGGCCGGCACTACTAGGTCGTCGCCTTGAATTTCGCAGAGAATCCCGAGGCGCTCGAATCCCATGAGAATGGCCCTGAGGTGGGCTACACCAGCCTGTTCGATTCGTAGCGCCGAGCGCGTGACCGCGGCCAGGCCGATGAAGGAACCCACCTCTATATGATCCGGCCCTACGGTGTAAGTGCCTCCTCCCAGCGAACTAGTGCCGTGGATGGTCAACGTGTTGGTGCCGATCCCATCCACCTCGCAGCCCAACATTGCAAGGAAGCGAGCTAGATCCTGCACGTGAGGTTCGCTCGCGGCGTTGCGCAGGATGGTGCGTCCTCGCGCCAGGGCGGCCGCCATGAGAGCGTTCTCCGTGGCGGTCACACTGGGTTCATCCAGGAAAACGTCGGCGCCACGAAGCGAGCTGGCTCGAAACTCGTACCGCGCTCCGGCGGCCACGGTCGCGCCAAGTTGTTCCAGTGCGAGGAAGTGAGTGTCCACGCGACGCCGGCCTATTACGTCGCCACCCGGAGGCGGCAGGAGCACGTGGCCGCAGCGAGCCAGCAGTGGACCTGCCAGCAGTATCGAGGCGCGGATCTGGGCACAGAGTGCCGGATCGAGTTCCACGCTATTGATGCGGGCGGCGTGGACGTGTAGGGTGGATGTGCCCTCCCACTCGGCGTTCGCGCCCACAGATCGAATCAAGGAAACCATGGTCTCGGTGTCGCGAATGCGAGGGACGTTTCTGAGTGTCACCGGTCTGTCCGTGAGGAGCGTAGCGGCGATGAGCGGGAGCGCAGCGTTTTTGTTACCCGCGGGGCGGATGCTGCCGCTAAGTGTCCGTCCCCCCTCGACTATGTATCGGATGGAACCCATGCAGCGCTCGGTGGAAGAGAGGGCTAAGTATGCCGGAATCGCAGCTACGGGTTCAAGCTACAAGCTTGACGGCAGCTTCGTGTGCTGTGTACGATCAACCGGGTGACCCGGGTCCGACAGCGGTCGAGCCTGGAACGCAGGAGGGGTTATGGTCGTTTCCGCTGCCGCCGTCATGGCGCTTCAGTCCGCGGCTCCGGAGTTGGCGCGCGATACTATTGTGGTGTTGGCCCAGCCGCGGTCGGGGTGGGAAACGGCCGCCAGCGTAAGCCAGGTCCTGATCGCGCTGGTCATGGTCGTGCTCCTCGCGGCCATTCTGGCGGCGCTGTCAGCTCTGCGCCGGACGATGGCTGAAGTGGCGGCGCTAGTTCAGGCTTCGCGCCACGACATC
>DATMBI010000068.1:0-10591 GCA_035559375.1 Gemmatimonadaceae bacterium
AGGGTGGGAGTGGGTCTGCCACTCCGGCGCGGAAGCGCCGGCTTACTGGCGGCAAACAGACGACGGGTGGTGTGTGAGGACGATGGACCGCATCTATCCGCTCGACTACGAGCGACCCGTGTGCCACGTGTGTTATTACGAAGCCGAAGCGTTCGCGCGCTGGGCCGGGAAACGTCTTCCGACCGAATTCGAGTGGGAGGCCGCAGCAGCCTGGGACCCAGTTCGAGGGAGGGCATTGCGGTATCCCTGGGGCGACAGTCCTAACGCCTCTCCTTCGCTCGCCAACGTAGATCAGCTGGCTTTCGAGACCGCGCCGGTAGGCGCTTATCCAGTGAACGTCTCGCCCATCGGCTGTTACGGAATGATCGGCGATGTCTGGGAGTGGACAGCTTCGTGTTTCGACGGATATCCCGGCTTCGAGGCTTTCCCGTACCGCGAATACTCGCAGGTTTTTTTCGGCAGCGAGTACCGCGTTCTTCGCGGGGGATCGTGGGCCACGCGGCCTGGTGTGCTGCGTAACACGTTCCGAAACTGGGATTATCCTATCCGGCGCCAGATCTTTGCTGGATTCCGTTGTGCAAGGGATGCCTAGCGAGTACCCAGTCGATTCGGGTGTAGCAGCTCGACTGCTCGACGACGTCCGTCGCGGTTTCGGACTGCCGCAGAAGCAACTTCCCAGCGACTGGCTTTACGACGATGTCGGATCGTCGTTATACGAGGAAATCACGCAGCTGCCGGAGTACTACCTCGCCTGCGCAGAGATGGAATTGCTTCGTCATGGCGTTGCCGAGGTGCTGCGGCAGTTGCGTTGCGAGGCACTGGTGGAGCTGGGTCCGGGAAGTGGGGAAAAGGCAGCGCTGCTCGTAGCACAGATCGCCCGTGCGAACGGTGGGAAGTTACCTCTCTACGTGCCGGTGGACGCGAGCCCTAGTTATTTGGCTCGCGCATCGGCAAGGCTCAAGGAGCAGTTCGATTCGCTCGTCGTAGAGACCGTAGCGGCGCGCTTCGGGCCCGAAGTGCTGCAGCACATTCCTCGGAAGGCACGTCCGCTACTCGTGGCCTTCTTGGGAAGCACCATAGGTAACTTGGAGGACGGTGACGCCGTGGCGCTGCTGGCTGGGATCGCAGGGGCGATGCTAGATGACGATCGTCTGCTCGTAGGAGCCGATTTGCACACCAAGCCGCGGAGCTGGCTACTGCGCGCATACAACGACGCCCGAGGTGTGACAGCGCGTTTCAACAAGAACGTTCTGGCGGTGCTCAATCGCGAGCTCGGCGCGGCCTTTCCGTTGCAGTCTTTCGCTCATCGTGCCCCGTGGGTGGAAGACGTCCTGCGCATCGAGATGCACCTCGTGGCACAGCACGATTTGGACGTACGCGTGCCCGGGGCAGGCGTATATCGCTTTCGTGCTGGCGAATCGATCCGCACCGAAATCTGCCGCAAGTTCTCGCTCCATCACTTGGAACGGTTGCTGACGAGGGCGGGTCTGGTGGTCGAGCGCTTTCTGGTGAACGCTCGCTACCAGTATGCCCTCGTGCTAGCTGCGCGAGCCTGAGCATGGTCTCCATCGGTTCGCTTCGAATCTTCCGCGACTACGTGTCCCGCCACGCCTTTGCAATGGGCCGAGCGGCGTCGGGACGCGAGCGTATCGGTGCCGAGGTGGAGTTTTTGCCGATCGACGCTGCTAGCGGTCGCCTGGCGCCGATCGAGGGTGAACCTGGACCAGCCACTGCGCCCCTGCTGCGGAGCATGGCGGCCCGTTATGGCTGGCAGGAGCTCCAGTCGCTCAAGTCGGGTGCACCGGAGTTCAGGTTGCCTAACGGTGGCAGGATCTCGTACGAACCTGGCGGTCAGATCGAATACGCTTCCCCGCCATTGCACTCCGTCAGTGCACTCGTCGAGGATCTCCAGCGCGTGATGGCAAGCTTAGCCACGACCCTGCAGGATGTGGGCGTAGTGCCGCTCTACCTGGGGCTGGACCCGAGTTTTGCCGTCGAGGAAGTTCCGCTGCGCCTACGAGGCGAACGCTACCAGCGCATGGATCGCTATTTCGGCACCCTGGGGAAGAACGGGGCTCGGATGATGCGCCAGACGGCCTCGATGCAGATTGCGTTGGATCTCGGCCCCCACCGCTTTGCGCGCTGGCGATTGCTCAATTCCATCGCACCCTATTTGGCGGCCATCTTCGCGAATTCGCCCGCATACGAGGGTCGGCTTACCGGCATGTGTAGCACGAGGCGCGCTGTCTGGAACGACCTGGACCCCACGCGTACGGGGCTGCCATGGGATCGCGAGGCCGTCGAGGCGTATTCCGAGTTCGCCTTGGGCGCCCCGACGTTTCTCGAAGGGCCTGGCGAGCCACCGTTCCTCGCGCTAGGCGAGCATCTCGAGCGGTGGGGAGAGTTCCGCACAGAAGCCTGTGCCGCGCATCTGAGCACGCTTTTCCCCGAAGTGCGACCTCGGGGCTACTACGAAGTCAGGACGGTGGATGCGCTGGATCCGAGTTGGTATGCAGCACCCTTGTCTTTCTTGGTGGGACTAGTGTGGCAACCCGCGATCGCCGCGAGAGCGCTCGAGATCACTGGCGACCCCGATCCCGCGCTATTGCGTCTAGCCGGCGAGCGCGGTCTCGACGACGCCAGGCTGGGATCCAGAGCTCAGGAACTCTTCTTACTGGCCTTGGAAGGCTGCGCGTCGTTGTCGGCAGACGTTCTGCGTCGGTCCGACCTCGAGAGAACAGCCGAGTTCTTCGAGCGTTTCACTGCTGCCAGGCGGTCGCCCGCTTCGGAATGGCGTTTCGCGGCACGGGATCGTCCCGCTGCTGGTAGTAGCGTCGGGACACCCATGACGGTGCAGGACGTGGGGCGACCGTAATAAACTTGGAGTCATGAACACCGCCCACATTCGCGAGCAACTGAAGTCCATGCCCTTTTTGGAGGGCGTGACCGAAACGTCCATACATCAGCTGGCCAGGTTAGTTAGCCCGGTCAGCTACGAAAGCGATCAGGTGCTTTTCGAAGAGGGCGATCCTCGCGAGTTCGCGGCGCTGATCGTCTCGGGGGCGGTCGCCATCGAGAAGAGGGTCAACGGCCGGCCGGTGCGCTTGGTGACGCTGGGGCCCGGCGAGGCGGTCGGCGAGGGGCTGCTTTTGGACGATACGCCGCACGGTACGAGCGCCCGTGCTGTGCAACCCACTCAGGCGTACGTGATCACGCGGAGGGCGGTGGATGACATGATCAGGGAGGCGCCGACGTTGTACGCGGCGCTGGTAGGACGTGCGGCTCGGGCCATTTCGCGGCGACTGGCGGCGACCGATGCCACGTTGGTAGGGCGTGGCCGGATTCTAGGGTTCAGTGGGTCTCGAACTCGGAGGGAGCACGATCCGCTGGGGGAACGCGATGTTCCTGCGGACGCGCTGTACGGGATCCAGACGTTGCGCGCGCTCGAAAACTTCCCCATTACCGGTGTACCGCTGCGGGAGTTTCCATCGCTCATCGAAGCCCTAGCAGCCGTGAAGGAGGCAGCTGCACTCGCCAATGGCGAATTGGGGTTGCTGGACGCGGAACGCTGCGAGGTCATCGTGCGTGCTGCTCGCGAGGTCCGTTCTGGGCGCCACCACGAGCATTTCCTCGTGGACATGATCCAGGGTGGTGCGGGCACGTCCACCAACATGAACGCCAACGAAGTGATCGCCAATCGCGCCCTGGAGCTCTTGGGCGAGCAGCGGGGGAATTACCAGCGACTTCATCCCAACGATCATGTGAACCTCAGCCAGTCCACCAACGACGTCTATCCCACTGCCGTCCGCATAGCGTTGCACCGGGAGATCGAAGCTTTGCGCGAAACTATGCGGCAGTTGGCCGAAGCGTTTTTGGCCAAGGGACGCGAGTTCGCTAGCATCGTCAAACTCGGCCGTACCCAGCTCCAGGACGCTGTGCCCATGACCTTGGGTCAGGAGTTTTCGGCGTTCGGCCATACGATCCTGGAAGATGTGGATCGACTGGGCGAGGCTCTGACCCTAATTCGAGAGATCAATATGGGGGCGACCGCCATCGGCACCGGGATCGCGGCTCCGCCGGGCTACGCGGACGCTGTACGCCGGCACCTATGCGAGATAACCGGGCTGGAGCTCGTTACGTCGCCTGACCTCATAGAGGCTACCTCCGACACTGGTGTCTTCGTCCAGCTTTCCGGTGTCCTCAAGCGTTGTGCGGCCAAGCTGTCCAAAATCTGCAACGATCTGCGCCTGCTCAGTTCCGGGCCTCGCGCCGGGTTGGGCGAAATAAATCTTCCCGCGGTACAGCCTGGTTCGTCGCTCATGCCCGGCAAGGTCAATCCGGTGATCCCCGAAGTGGTAAACCAGGTGTGTTTCGACGTCATCGGCAGCGACGTAACAGTCACTATGGCAGCGGAAGCGGGCCAACTGCAGCTCAACGCGTTCGAGCCTATCATTGCTTTTCGCCTGCTGCGCAGTATCGACTCCCTGCGCAACGCATGCCACGTGCTGCGTACCCGCTGTGTGGATGGAATTACCGCCAATACGAAACGGATGCGCGAGCTGGTAGAGCGCTCGGTCGGGATCGTTACGGCACTGGTTCCGGTAATCGGCTACGAGCGGGCGAGTGCAGTAGCGAAGGAAGCTCTCGAGAGCGAGCGCGGAGTCTACGAGATCGTTTTGGAGCGTGGTCTGCTCGCGCGTGAGGAGTTGGACAGGCTTCTCCGGCCTGCGGATATGGTCTGAGAGCCTCCAAAAACGGTGCCCGCGGTCCTCGACGGCCTGGCGCGCCCCGCAGGCTTGCCCTCGCGACACGCCATCGCCGAGCTTGCTTGCACCCTGCAGCTCCCGTAGTTTTTCGGCGGCTATATGCGAGCCGTGAGGCTCGCTCATTCTGTACCGAACCCTCACCGGAATTCGAATGACGTGCACGGCACGGCGGCGTGTGGCCGCCGCTCTGGTTCCTTTCGTTTTCCTCGCGGTGTTGGCGGGCTGCTCGGGCCACTACCCGAACTCCACCTTCACGAACTTCACGGAGTTCAATCGCGACCTGCGAGCTTTATGGAACACCATGATGCACTGGGCCACCGTGGTGTTCGTGGTGGTGGAGGTACTGCTTATTTACGTCATCGTACGCTACCGCCACCGGTCGGGTGCTGAACCGAAGCACGTACATGGCAACACAGCACTGGAGATCACGTGGACTTTAGCTCCAGCTGTCATATTGGTGTTCATCGCAGTCCCGACAGTGCGCACCATCTGGCGCTACGAGACGCCTCCACCCGCTGATGCCGTCCAGGTGGATGTGATCGGTCACCAATGGTGGTGGGAATTCCGCTATCCGCAATACGGCATCACCACGGCCAACGAACTTTATCTTCCAGCGGGCCGGACGGTCACGTTTAGCATACGTACGCAAGACGTCATACACTCGTTCTGGATACCGCAGCTCGCCGGCAAGCGTGACGCCACCTGGCAGAAAAAGACGAACAGGCTGTGGTTCACGCTCGACTCCGCTGGCATAGCGGCGTTCAACGGTAGCTGCAACGAGTTTTGCGGTGCGTCCCACGCGAACATGCGCTTCAGGGTTTACACCGTGGCGCCGGCCGACTTCGAGAGCTGGGCCCAGCATCAGCGCGGGCCTGCGGCTTTCGGTGTAGCGCCCCCAGCGGGCACGGCCGCCGGTAGCGGGGGATCCGCTACGGTAGCGCTGGCTACCAATCCGGCGCCGCTTCCTGTTCAGGGATACGTCTTTCCACGGGAGAGCCTCCCTGATCACGTAATTCCCAAGACTCCGCTTCCGGAGAGCATCCGCTTCGACGACGCCCTGCTAGCCAGCGGCGATCCGCAGCGGGGCCTCGAAACTTACAGCCGATCCGCTTGTATCGGTTGCCACCGCATCCAAGGGAACCCGATGTCGCTGGGAACCATCGGTCCCGATCTAACGCACATAGCGTCGCGCCACACCATCGCTGCTGGGCTCTATCCTAACGAGCCACGCTTCATGGCTCGCTGGATCAAGAACGCCAGAGCGATGAAACCTGGAGTGTTGATGAACACGCTGGGTAAGGGTGAGTTCGACCCGGTCACCAAAGCCGTAATCGAAGCCGGCGGCCTCACGGACCAGCAGATAGCCGACATCGTAGCGTACCTGATGTCACTCAAGTGAAGTCAACCAAAACGCCCTAGTTTTCCATATGGCCACAGTAGCTGCCGCACCCAGTTATGCCGGCGCACAGACGCGCCGCCGGTCCGTCATCATGGAGTGGCTGACGACCGTCGATCACAAGAAGATCGGCGCGTTGTACCTGCACACGGCGCTCTTTTTCTTCGTGGTGGGTGGGATCGAGGCGCTCCTGATGCGCTATCAGCTCATGCGCCCCAACATGGGAGCCGTTTCGGCGGAGCTGTTCAACCAGCTCTTCACGATGCACGGAACCACGATGGTGTTCCTGGTCATCATGCCGCTTTCGGCGGCCTTCTTCAACTGGCTGATCCCGCTCCAGATCGGCGCACGTGACGTAGCCTTCCCGCGCCTCAACGCGTTCAGTTACTGGGTGTACCTGCTGGGCGGGCTCTTCATCACGCTGCCGATTCTGTGGCAGCTGGCGCCGAACGGAGGATGGTTCGCCTATACACCGCTTACCACCGAATACTCGATCGGGCAGAACATGAACTTCTGGGTCCTCGGGATCCAGATCCTGGGTGTATCCTCGCTGGCGGCGGCGTTCAACTTCGCCACGACCATCATCAACATGCGTGCGCCAGGGATGAATCTCATGCGCATGCCAATGTTTACATGGATGTCGTTCGTGGTGCAGTGGCTGATCATCCTCGCCTTCCCCGTCATCACGATCGCTCTGTTCTTCATGCAGTTCGATCGTTTCTTCGGCACCAAGTTCTACGCCGTCTCGGCGGGAGCCGATCCGCTGCTGTGGCAGCACCTTTTCTGGATTTTCGGACATCCGGAGGTCTACATCCTGATTCTTCCCGCCTTCGGGCTGGTTTCGGAGGTGCTGCCCACACACTCGAGGAAGCCGCTGTTCGGATACCCGGTCATGGCCTACTCGGGTATCCTCATCGCCTTTTTAGGATTCGGCGTCTGGGCGCATCACATGTTCGCCGTGGGGATGGGGCCGGTAGCTGACACTGTCTTCGGTGTCACTACAATGCTCATTGCGATACCGACGGGCGTGAAGATCTTCAACTGGATATTCACGATGTGGGGCGGCACGATACGCTTTACCACGGCCATGAAGTTCGCCATCGCCCTCATCGCTATGTTCGTCATCGGAGGCATCTCGGGAATAACCCACGCCTCGCCTCCGTCCGATCTCCAGCAGACAGACACGTACTACATCGTGGCCCACTTCCACTACGTGCTCTACGGTGGCGCCATAATGGGCATATTCGCGGGGATTTATCACTATTTCCCGAAGTTCTACGGGCGGTTCATGGACGAACGCCTCGGCACCGTGCACTTCTGGCTCAACTTCATCGCCATGAACCTCACTTTCTTCCCGATGCACTTCTCGGGAATGTTGGGTATGCCGCGGCGCATTTATACGTACGATGCCGGTCAGGGATGGGAGACCTTCAACCTGATCTCTTCTATCGGCGCCTTCCTGTTCGTACCGGCCTTCTTGATCTTCTTCTATAACTTCTTCCGCTCCAAGAAACATGGTATACCGGCGGGGCCGAATCCGTGGGATGCTCCTACGCTCGAGTGGTCCATACCGTCGCCACCGCCCGAGTACAACTTCGCGCAGATTCCCGTGGTTACGTCGCGTTACCCCCTCTGGGATCTGACGCATCCTGAACGGATGGCCGATGTGCCCCATTCTCAGCCTGACATGGACCTCGTGAAACAGCGCACCGGTGAACACGTCACCGCCAGCGGAGAACACCAGCCGGACGTCGCTCCTATGCACATCGAAACGGAGCGCAAGACCGCGCAGGAGCTCGGCATTCCCATGCCCACCCCGACGCTCAAGCCGTTCTGGGTGGCGCTGGGGATTCTGGTGCTCATGGGATCGCTGCCTGTCATGTACGCCGGCCACAAGGTCGCGGCGTTCACTCTGATGGCCGGCGGGGCAGTGCTCCTCGTCACGAGCCTGTACTCGTGGCTGACGACTCCGCTGGAAGCGGACCACTGAGAAAACTTAGTTTGCGCGAGCGCAATTTCAGGAGAATAGAACCTTGACGGCAACCGCATCGCACGCGACACCGCACCATTACACATCCACCGGTCTAGACAACCGCAAGATCGCGATCTGGATGTTCATCGGATCGGAGTGCATGCTCTTCGCATCGCTCATTTCCACTTACCTCATCTACAAGGGCCAGAGCATCGTCGGACCCTTGCCGCACGAGGTATGGACCGACCCGATGACCGGACGTGTCTTCAAGCCCATTCTTAACATTCCGGTCACGTCTATTTCGACGTTCGTACTTCTCTGCTCCTCGCTGTCGATGGTGCTGGCACTGGCGGCGGTAGAGAATCGGGGCAAGCCGCTACCTGCCAACGCAGGATGGTGGACCAGGAAAGTCCTCACGTCATCCAAGCTCTGGCTCTTCATGACCTGCCTCATGGGAGCGATCTTCCTGGCGTTCCAGTGCTACGAGTTCACCTCTTTCGTACACGAGGGACTGACTATCCGGCGCAACCTTTTCGGATCGTCGTTCTTCACACTTACAGGCTTCCATGGGGCGCACGTCACCGCTGGAGTCATATGGTTGGGAACGTTACTGGCCATAGACGTCAAGAGAGGCTTGCAGCCCAGGGATGCGATCTGGGTCGACATAGCAGCGCTCTATTGGCATTTCGTAGACGTGGTGTGGATCGCCATTTTCACCCTGGTTTATCTCATCCGCTAGCAGCGAACCATGGCCGAGCACAATCTTGCCACTGAGCTAGCCAACCCTGACCACGTACACGAGCACCCGACGTGGCGCGAGTACAAGTGGGTGGGCTTGGTACTGACTGTAATCACGATCATCGAGGTGTGGGCTTACTACATCCCACCATTGGTGGCATCCAACTTTTTCGTGCCCCTTCTACTGATTCTGTCGGGAGCCAAGTTCGCCACGGTGGTGCTGTTTTACATGCACCTCAAGTACGACCACCGGCTCTTCAGACTACTGTTCACCGGTCCGCTGGCGATCGCGATAGCGACCTTGATCGCGCTCCTCTTCTTGTTCGCCAAATTCAGCGCTGAGCGGAGCGTGGGGTAAGGAGGCCACTGGCCGCTGTTACTGGCGGACCAGGCTTTCGTCCTCCCTCATGGAAGGTTTAGAATGCAACGACCGGCGCCTTGGCGCCGGTCGCCTTTTGCGCGGCCTCTTCGGGTCCGCATCGCGCTTGGTCCCTGGCTCGAGCTATGACAACGTTGCGATCCGCTGCTTTGGGTGCTCTCGTGCTGCTTGCAGTGACTACGGCCCGGGCCATCGGGCAGGGAGGGTACGCTCGTGACGGGACCAGGAGTGCTCTCACCGAAGAGCCGCGGAATTCCGATGGAGGTGCCAACCGGAGCATAGCCGAGCTGGGTAGCCGACTGAGAGGCTTCCTGCACGGCCTGGTGCGCAACGGACAATGGGGCGCTATGGTGGTATCGCTGGACCGCGGCGACACGCTCTTCGCCGAGAACGCCACCGTCCCCCTGGCTCCGGCTTCGACGCTCAAACTCTACACCTCGGCGCTAGCGTTCGACTGGCTGGGTGTGGATTATCGCTTCGAGACACAGGTGTTCCGCACCGGGATAGTGGATTCGCAGGGCACCCTGCATGGAGACCTGGTGCTGCGCGGTAATGGCGATCCGTCGCTGTCGCCACGGTTTTTCGGAGGCGATCCGAATGCACCTATGCGGGAGCTGGCACGGCAGGTCGTGGCCGCTGGCATCAGGCGCATTCGCGGGAGCCTTCTGGGCGACGACGGTGCGTTCGAGCCCAAGGCGATCCCGGACGGATGGTTGGACCGCTACCTCCACGCCAGCTATGCTGCACGAATATCGGCTCTCTCGCTGAACGAAAATCTGGTGCGAGTAGTAGTGTCGCCGGGCGCTTCAAACCAGACACCTCTCGTTAGGCTCGAACCTGCAACCACTTATTTTGCCGTCGTAAACTCGGCCACCACGGTGTCCAGACAACGGCGAGCCGAGCTTAGCGTATCGCTTTCGAGCGAGCGCATCATCTCCGTGCGGGGGTGGATGGGATCGGCCGCTCAGCCCCGGGTGTACGTGCTGGTAGTGCCCGATCCATCGGCGTTCACCACTGGTGCCTTCGCGGCAGCGCTGAAAGCCGCCGGCATCACGATAGAGGGGGCCATCGGCCGCGGACGTACACCTCCCCAAGCGGTACGAGTGGCAGCCATCGCATCACCACCGCTGGTGCAATTGGCTACCGCGATGAACCGCGAGAGCATCAACCACATAGCCGAGCTTCTTTTCCGCAACGCCGCCAGGGTTGCGAGCCCAGCGGGGGTAGGTTCGGCTTCGCTGGGCAATGCCGTACTCAAGGACTTCGTTCTCTTGCGGCTCGGCGGTAGCCCCGAGGAAGTGTATGCCGCTGACGGGAGCGGGCTTTCTATCCTCAATCGG
>DATMBI010000069.1:0-6523 GCA_035559375.1 Gemmatimonadaceae bacterium
ACGCTGCCGGAACGGCGGTCGAAGCTTCGGTCACGCTCTTCGGCTGGAGCCCCTGGCTTTTTCGTCTTTGGTACGTTTTCGGAGCGCTCCTCGGTGGAGCCCCACTGGCCCAGGGATCGGTCTACCTCCACTTGCCGCGGCGCGTGGCAAACAGGCTCACGGCAGTATTGCTACTGACCGTCGCCGTCGCTGCAACCTGCGTGATCGTGGCTCCGTTGAGGCTAGAGCTCGTACAGCCACACCGCCTTTCGGGGAGTGTGCTAGGCTGGAGCTGGGTCAGGGCGTTCAGCCCATTCATCAACCTCTACGCGTTCCTGTTTCTGGTGGGCGGTGCCGTGCGCTCTGCGTTGCTCTTCGCACGGCGTCGCGAGACCTACCGCCGCGCTCAAGCCAACGTGCTCATAGCCGTGGGGGCGATCCTTCCGGGAATCGGAGGCACGTTCACTCGCTTCGGTCACACCGAAGTGCTCTATGCTACCGAACTGATCGGCATCGTACTCATCTACCTAGGGTACCGTCTGGCTGTCACGGCGGGCCCTGTAGCTGCCATGGAGAATTCCGCGTATGAAGATCTGGCTATGGTCCGGAGCGCTCGTTAGGTACGCATTCGGTCTGGCTTGCTGCTCGCTAGTAGTAGGGTGTGGAAGCGACAGTACTGGGCCCACGATCACACCGCAGACTGCGACGCTCACAGTGGATGCGTCCCAGGCCGCGGCCTACGTACGCCTGGGCACGCCGGCAACGCAGGTAAGCGTGAGCGACCCGTCGTCCTCTAACGCTTGGGATCTCGCCTTTCAGGCCACTACCGTGACTGTGAATGGGGGCGAGGCTGGGCCTGCTGGCGTTCTGGCGTACTGCATTTGCCAGAACGCTCAGGCTAGCAACGATGCCATTCGCACCATGACACCGGACAACCAGTTGGCTGCCTTCGAGAACGTCACTGCCGCCAGTATTCCACCCGACAGCGCCTTCAGGGGAGACGTGCTCAATCCAGTGATTTCCGGATGGTACAGCGGTACCCCTGGCCCTGCGGTTACCCCGCAATCGAGCCGTAGCTGGATAATCCGCAAAGGCACGTCGAGTCCTGTGCTGGCGAAGTTCCGAGTTATCGGTATCACGGGAGCGACGGCGACCAATGCCGGCACGATCGAGTTCGAGTACGCGATACAGCCATCGCCTGGCGCTCCCTTTGGGCCGGTGCGCAGTGCGCAAGCCGACGTGCGTGGCGGTCCGGTGTACTTCGACCTGACGGCTGGCGCTCCTGGCACGAGCAGTGCGTGGGATCTCCGATTCTCCGGCTACCAGATCCGCTTGAACGGCGGTGTGAGCGGGCCCGGCGGTCTGTCGGCTGTGCCGGACTTCACGAGGCCTTTCGCGCAGATCGACGCCGCGTACGCGGCCTCTGCTCCCCCGCAGGCGTACCGCAGCGACAGCTACGCGGGTGTCTTCGCGGCCTCGCCCTGGTACCGATACAACATCACCGGTACCGACAACCAGATCTGGCCCACGTTCAACGTGTATCTCATCAAGCGCGGTAACGAGGTGTTCCGGTTGCAGATAGTGAGTTATTACAGCGTGACTGGGGCGCCGCGCCACATCACGTTCCGTTATGCCCGGCTGCGGTAGCTGCCTGAGGCGCATTCGGCTGCACTTCGCGCTGGCAGCGCTACTGGCCTCGCCCTTCGCGGCACCAGCGGCGCAGTCGGGCACCTCTACGTTGGTGCTCACGGTACGCGACCGGGATTCGGGAGAGGCTCTGGCCGGAGCGTTGGTCGTTGTGGGTGACAGCAGCGCAACGCGAGGCATGACTTCGACGAGCGGACGGTGGGAAGGTACACTTCCACCAGGTCGCTATCGCGTGCGGATAAGGATGGTGGGCTACGCAGGCTACGATGGGCACGTCGTGGTCGAGACAGGCGGCTCCACGTTGGAAGTGTCGCTCGCACCCGCGCTAGTTCCACTCGACGCCGTCGTGGTAACGGCTGCACGGCGCGAGCAGCGGTTGGCCGACGCTGTCGTGGAGACGCGTGTTCTCAGCGGCAGGGAGATGGCGCGTAACGGCGCGGCCGACGTGGCGAGCGCGCTGGTGGAGCAGGGTGGCGTTCAACTCGATGGTGGTGTACCGACGGGCACAGGTGTGCAACTCCGGGGATACGACTCTCGCCGCGTGCTGGTGCTCGTAGACGGGCAGCCTTTGGTGGGGCGTGTGAACGGCAACCTGGATCTGTCACGACTACCGATAGCAGCTGTGGAGCGGATCGAGATCGTACGTGGGCCGCAGTCTACTCTTTACGGCAGCGATGCGTTAGGCGGCGTCATCAATGTCGTCACCCGTGCCCGCGGTCCATCCCGACCGATTATCGGCATAACCGTGGGTACCCAGGGACGCCGCGAGGCGACGGCAGAGTGGGGGTGGAGCCGGGGCGGACTGAGTCTGGCCGGTTACGGCGGAGGTCGCTGGATCGACCTAGTGCCGGGCTTGGCCGGAGACCCTGCAACGTACGCCCGACGCGGCGACGGGATGGCGCGCGCACGCTGGGAGGTGCGTGGGACGGCGCTGGCCCTCTCGACCCTGGGTGTGGGAGAAAGGCAGCGCTATCGCATCGGGCAGCTCTACCAATTCAGCGACAATGTACAGGGGAGTGTTCGCCTGTCGGCGACACGCCGTGTCGGCCTGGCTCGCCTGAGTGCTAGCTATGGCCTGTCGAGCTTCGATCACCTGTCGCGCAGGAGTACCCTGGCAATACCAGCGTCGGACAGTGGCGCCATGGATCGCCAACGGCTCCAGATGCTGGAGGTCACCTGGAATGGCGTGGTGGGTCGAGTACTAGTCGACGGTGGTGCCAGCCTGCGGCAGGAGCGGATCGCTGCAGAGAGACTCTCTCGCCACCGCTTGTCGTTAGTTACGGCCGAACCGTTCGTGCAGGTTACGCTGCAGCGGGGACCGTTGAGTGTCGTTCCTGGTGCGCGGTTCTCGTACAGCGAGCGCTGGGGTCGGTTTGCCTCTCCCCGACTGGCGTTCCTGTTCAGGCCAGCGGAGCGCTGGGCCGTGCGTGGTGCCTTGGGCCGGGGCTTCAGGGCGCCGGACTTCAAGGAGCTCTACCTGGCATTCGTCAATCAGGCGGCTGGCTACGCAGTGATCGGGAACCCCGAGCTGCGACCGGAACGTTCCCACAGCTTGTCGTTAGGCGCGGAATACGCTGGCGAGCGGCTCTATGTGCGGCTCACTGGTTTCTCCACCCGCTATCGCGATTTCATAGAGACTACGGAGCCCGATCCCAATGGGACTTACAGCTACGCCAACGTGGCGAGAGGCCGTAGTGCCGGGCTGGAACTCGAAGTCGGCGCCGCCTTGGGCGGCCTTCGCCTGGACGGTGGTGGCGAGCTCTTGCGGTCTCGCGATGCGATGACGGGTACGCCGCTGCTGGGGCGCCCTCTCCATAGTGGGCGGCTCGCGGCTACGGCGAGACTGCCCGGCGGAATGCGAGGTCGGGTCGCGTTTCTCTACGCGGGGCGGACGCCTCTCGCCCGTTCCGGGAACGAAGTGGCGCGCTGGCGCGGCGGCTTCCCGCGGCTGGATCTGCAGCTAAACCGAGAGCTGAGCGGAGGAATGTCGTTAGGGGTACACGCCAGCAACGTCTTGGATCGGCGCATGGGAGAAGCGTGGCCCGGGTACACGGGCCGGCAACTAGCGCTGCAGCTCCGCTGGCAAATCGGCGCTGGCGCGCCAGACGATCGCTAGATCCCTTCTAGGTCAACTCTACCTGAAGGACGCCGCTCGCCTCGGGGAGACCCGAGATTCGCGAGAGCACAGCGCTGCTGACGGGGCTTCCGAGACGCAGCAGTGAGAGCGCCTCGGCCCGACCGGAGTCGCGGTGTACCTGTTGGTATTCGAGAAGCGTGATCCCTTCGCTTCCTAGCAAGGTGTTGAGAGCGCCAGCCACCTGCGGAGTGGCCCGATGGCGCACGAGGAGAAGAGTTCCCTGGGGCGGGACGTCCACGGCAAAGTCACCTACACGAACCAAGCGGGGGTAGTCTGGCGCACGAAGTGCGCCAGCTACACGCCCTTCGGCCGTATCACTGACCACACGCACCTCGACGAACTCGGGGTATCCCTGGGCCGGTTCTCGGGCCGCGTGCGCGACCCTTATGTTGCGAGATGCAGCGAACTTCAGCGCGTTCACGATGTTGACGGGCGCGCCCGATAGGTGGGCCAAAGCGCCGGCCACAGCGGCGGCTGCTACCAGTCGTACACCGGCCGGATGCGAACCAGCATAGCGCACCTCCACCTCGGCCAGAGGAGCACCTGCCATCGCCGCAGCGATCGTACCCACCTGGCGCGCCAACTCCAGCACCGGTCTCAACCGCTGCATATCGGCGCCACCCACGTCGGGTGCGTTCACTGCCCGCGAGAGGTCGCCCTCCAGCAACGCTGCTCTGACCGCCTCTGCGATCTCTACCGCGACATGGTGCTGAGCCTCCATGGTGGATGCCCCCAGGTGCGGGGTGAGGACGACGTTAGGTGCGTTCCGAAGCGGGTGATCCGCCGGAAGTGGCTCCTGCGAATAGACGTCGAGAGCGGCGCCACCGACCTGTCCCGAGTGCAGTGCCTCGAGCAGGGCAGCTTCGTCCACCACGCCACCACGGGCTACGTTCAGAAGAAAGACACCCCGCTTCATCCTCGCGATCTCCGGTCGGCCGATCAAATTGCGCGTCGAGTCGGTGAGCGGTACGTGTACCGAGATGATGTCCGCGCGCTCGATCGCTTGATCTAGCGTGGCCACCTCTACGTCCAGCGCCCGCGCGCGTTCGGCGTTGAGAAAAGGGTCGTAGGCCAGCACGCGCATCCCGAAAGCCCGCGCCCGCCGCGCTACCTCACCACCGATACGGCCAGCGCCGATCAAACCCAGCGTTTTCCCGTAAAGCTCGATTCCCGTGAAGGACTTACGATCCCACTGCCCCTCGCGCATAGAGCGATGAGCCTCCGGTACCTTGCGCGCCAGGGCCAACAGCAGGGCGAAGGTGAGTTCGGCTGCCGAAATCGTGTTACCCGCAGGTGCAGTGAGCACCGCTATCCCGCGTTCGGTGGCAGCATCCACATCGATAGTGTCGACCCCGACACCGGCCCTGCCGATCACTTTCAAGCGATCGGCTCGAGCCAAGGAGTCCCTCGTTATTCGGGTAGCACTGCGTACCAACACCGCGTCCGCCTCCGCTATCGCATCGGCGAGCTCGGGATCCTTCAAGTTCGGCTTGACGACGAGCTCGAAGCGCGGATCGTCGCGTAGCGGCGCCAGGCCATCCAGTGCGATAGAGTCCGCTACCAGGACGCGGTATCGCTCGCTCATGCTGCCAGGACGTCGCCTAACGCGTCGAGCAGCCGTTCGAGCTCCGCCACCGTATGGTCGCCCATATGACCGATACGGATCATCTTGTCTTTGAGGTTGCCATAACCCGAGGCTACCACGAACCCCTTGGACTTCAGCGCTTGCACCAGCTCGGGTCCGGTTCGCCCAGGCGGTGCTGTAATGCAGGTGACAGCCGGGGAACGATACCCCTCAGGCGCCAATATCGAAATCTCCCGCCCCAGAGCACGCTGTTCTTCGACCCACTGCCACGTGCGCTGTGCCATCGCAGCATGCCGCGCCCAACGGGCCTCGATACCCTCCTCGAGGATGTAGTCCAACTGAACGTCCAGTGCGTACAGCAACGATACGGCAGGAGTGTTGGGCGTCTGGTGCTTCTTCCAGTACTCGTAGAGTTCCAGCAGATCGAAGTAAAGACCTCTATGGCGGCTAGCACGCGCGCGTTCCATCACGCGTTCGTTGGCCGTGCAGAACGCCAGCCCAGGTGGCAGCGCCAACGCCTTCTGCGACCCCGTCAGCACATAATCCAGGTTCCAAGCATCCACCTCGATGGGCGCGGCCGCCATGCTGGACACGGTGTCGATGACCATAACGATGTCCCCCGTCGCGTGCGCCACCTCGGCTAGTTCCTTGATAGGGTTGAGCACGCCGGTGGATGTCTCGGAATGTACGACCGTCACGACGTCGTAATGGTCGCGGCGCAGAGCGTCGGCCAAAATATCGGCCGAGTGGTAGTGACCTGGCTCTACTTCGAGCTTGTCTGCGGCTAAGCCGGAGTTCAACGCGGCCTTGTAAAAACGCGCGCTGAAGGCACCGTTGACGAGGCAGAGGGCCCGCGTACGAATGGCGTTGCGTACGCCACCTTCCATAAGACCAGTAGCCGAAGAAGTGACCGTGAAGACGGGCTGTGCCGTCCTAAAAACCTGCTGCAGGCGCGGCGCAATACGGGCCATCAACGCCTCTATCTCAGAACCCCGATGCCCGATCATCGGCTTGGTCATCGCCGCCAAAACTTCCGGGCGCACTTCGGTCGGTCCAGGGAGGAAGAAACGGCCGAACGCCGGACTATCCGTGCCAGCGTTCCCCGTCCGTGGGTCTATGGCTGTACTCATGTGGCTCTCGGCTTCCTGGGGTGATGTATGATGCTATCAGCTTGG
>DATMBI010000070.1:0-2627 GCA_035559375.1 Gemmatimonadaceae bacterium
CGGGGCATCGCCGGTAAGCATCGCCACTGCGATGCCGACCTTGCGCAGCCCAGCCACCGCCTCTGCAGCTTCCGGACGGATCGCGTCGGCAACTGCCAGGACGCCTAACACCGCGCCGCCAGATCCAGCTATAGCATGGTCGGGGGAGACTAGAAAGACGGCAGTCGCACTTCGCTGGGCCGCAGCTGTAACGGCCTGTGCAACCCACGCCTCGGCGTCGGCCGCTATTCCCAACGTGGCCAGTAGGGCCGGCCCACCGACGTAGTACTCCCTGCCCTCGACCCGCCCGCGTACGCCTTTTCCAGGAAGTGCTTCGAAGTCGCGGGCAGGTGGAATCCAGATCTTCCGTTCACGCGCCGAGTTCACGATGGCCTGCGCTATCGGGTGCTCCGACTCCACTTCCAGAGCGGCGGCGGTGGCCAGGATCTGCTCTTCGCTCTGTCCCTGCCCTACGGCAGTGCTGATCACGCGAAACTTACCCGACGTCAGGGTGCCAGTCTTGTCGAAGACCACTATGTCTATGCGGCGCGCCTCTTCCAACCCGCGTCGCTCCCTAACCAGAAGACCGTGTTTCGCAGCCATCGTGGTCGAGATGGAAATCACCAACGGGATGGCCAGGCCGAGCGCGTGCGGACAGGCGATCACGAGGACGGCTACCAGGCGCTCCACGGCGTAAGCTGGCGCAGCGCCAGCGGCCAGCCAAGCGATGAGTGTCGACATTCCGGCAGACAGGGCGATCAGTGTAAGCCAGAGTGCCACCTTGTCCGCGAGTAGTTGTGCCCGCGAGCGCGAAGCTTGAGCCCGCTCCACGAGGCGCATGATCCCCGCCAAAGCAGTTCGGTCGCCAGTCCCTGACACTACGATGCGCAGCGACCCCGCACCGTTGAGCGTTCCCGCCACGACCTTGTCGCCCGGCTTCTTAGCAACCGGCCGCGACTCACCCGTGAGGGCTGACTCGTCCACGGCACTGGATCCGGATCTGACGAAACCGTCCGCCGGGATTCGCTCTCCCGGCCGAACCAGCAACAGATCGCCCTCGCGAACTTGCGATAGCGGCACCGACTCGAATACCTCTCCCTGAGCCGTTTCTACGACTCGGGTGGCGGAGTCCGGAAGCAGCCTAGCGAGTTCGCGAAGCGCACCCTTGGCTTGCGCTACGGCCCCCATCTCTAGCCAGTGCCCAGTCAGCATGACCGTAACGAGCGTGGTCAATTCCTCCCATAGCGGCGTGCCGGGATAGCCGAGAGCTACGGCGAGACTGAACGCAAAAGCCACACTCGTGGCAAGGGCGATGAGTGTCATCATTCCTGGAAGACGCCAGCGCAACTCGCGCCAGGCACCCAGGAGGAACGGAGCAGCGCCGTATGCGAACACGGCGCTCCCGAAGAGTGGAGCGATAAGTCCCTGACCAGGAACAGAGGGCGGCCTATAGCCCAAAAGACTCGGCGCTAGGTGCCCCCAGACGACCACGGGCAGCGTCAGGAGTGCGCTTGCCACAGCTCGCTTTCGGAACATCGCAACGCTGTGACCAGCATGGCGGTCGTACGTCCCGCCGTGCTCTGTAGAGCCCTCTGACGGCTGTGCAGCACTGCCGACCGGATGCCCGGCCATGTGATCGTGCGGGTGCGACATTTCGCCTTCCACCAGGGCCCTCGGTGGCTAAGTGACTGGCGGCTGCAAGACGTGCGAAACTCTTGCGACCCTACTGCCGTAGTCCTGTCTGATGCACTACGCTACGAGCATGCGATACGAGATGCAAACGTTGTTGGGGGCGGCAATCCTGGTGGCTGCCAGTGGATTTGCTGGCGCACAGCCGCCGCTGCGGGATCTACCCAAGCCAGCTGTCGAGTTATCCGATCCGTTTTCTTCGGTCTCAGCAGCAGCCGAGCTTCGTCCTGGTGTGCTGGTAGTCTTCGACGCTGCCGACGGCGAGCTATCGGTAGTGGATGTGGTGCGCGGGAGGCGTTCGCCACTCGGCCGGCAAGGGAGTGGGCCGGGTGAATATCGCACACCGGCGGGGATTTTCACGATTCACGGAGATACGCTCTGGGTCTTGGACGCCGCGCAGATGCGCATCGTGGTCTTCGGCCCCGATCTAAAACCGGGCAGCACCTTTCCGTTCATGATGTTCGACACGCAGACGGGTACTGCCCTGACAAGCCCGATCTTCGCTGACCGCTCGGGCAACATCTACGCGAGCGCGATGCCGATCGAGGTGGCACGCGGGGGCGCTAACACAGCTATGAAGTTTCCCGACAGTGTGAGTGTCGTCCGGGTCGACCCCCGCAACCCGAGCGCGAAAGCCACGCTCGCACGGGTGCGCTTCCCCACTAGCGGACAGCCTCGCATGGAGCAAAGTGGCACCTCGCTGAAGTATACGTTCGCCTATCCTGGCTTGGTGGCCGCCGACCCCTGGGCCGTCTTTCCCGACGGGCGCGTAGCCATAGTGCGCGGCGCCACCTATACGGTGGAGTTCCTTGCGCCGGACGGAAAGCACGCCCCAGCAGTGCGGGTGCCCTACGAGCCCTTTTCGGTCACGGAAGCGGATCGAAAAGCCGAGATGGAAGAGGCTCGCAAGCGTCTGGCGGAGCAGACCAAGCAGGTGCAGCGTATGCTTCCGCCTAACG
>DATMBI010000071.1:0-6469 GCA_035559375.1 Gemmatimonadaceae bacterium
CACCCGCGCCGTCCAACTCCAACGACCCGCCTCGAATCAGTCGCTCGCCTGCCGGCGTTCGAATGACCAGGAATCCTTCACCCTCTAGTGCCACGTCGAGCGGGCGCCCCGTGGTGCGCAGCGTACCCTGCGAAAGATCCAGCTGTTGCACAGGCACGGGGAAGGCGCCGCTCGAGTCGAGAGCCGCGGTTATGCGATCGGCCTTGAAGCCATCGCTGGCAGCGTTGGCCAGATTGCTAGCGGTAACCTCGTGCAGCCGAGTGTAGTAGCTCAGCGTGCGAGCCAGTCCTGCGATTCCCCCTGGTGGCACTTGACCTCCGGAAATTCTTTCTCGTCGTAACCAGGCAACGCGCTCGAGGTGCAAGTCGCGTGCCGTTCCTACTTGTTAGGCAAATCGTTGTCAGCACGTCATTTCAGCGGCTTCCAGACCGCCTCGAAATGCTTTGCGGGAACTTGCTGCCGGAAAGGTCGTCCGCCGGAACCGACTGCAGCACTTGCCGCACTGCATCCTGTGCCAACGCCAGGCGCTTGGCTGCGACTGCAAGTGTGGCGCGCCTACCGACTCGTCTGACGCGCGCTGCCAGCGGTTCCCTCGAGCGGCGTCGTGCTATGACGAACACAGCCGGTGTCCCGGCCAGCAGCGCGAGCGAAACAGCCAGCGCCCCGGGCTGGTGGTACAGCGATTCCCCGAGCGCCGAGAGGTGAGCGCGGGCGGCACTCGTCCAGTGAGCGACTACGCGAAAATCGACGCCATAGCGGTACGCGTCGGCACTGCTGGCCAACCACGATGCCGCCGAAAGGAGAGCTGTCACGCTGAAGACTGCGATCCAAGTCGTGCGGCTCGTATTACGTGCTGTCCTATGTCTCATCTGGTTTCCTCGTGATACGCCTGCAACGCGATTCGTAGCCGGCGCAAAGCATCGGTTCTTATCTGCGAGACTCGCGATTCCGTTACGTGCAATATCTCGGCTATCTGGCGCTGGTTCAGCTCGCGGTAGTAGTAGAGTACCAGCACCATGCGGCTTCTTTCGGGAAGTTCCTCTATGGCGGCCCTGAGCCGTGCGACCATCTCCTCGCGAGCCATGACATCCTCGATCGAGGCGACTTCACGGCCGCTAGCTGCCTCGATTTGCGCGACCGTGCTGCGCGCTTCCGGCGAAGGATCGTCCAGCGAAAGCGGAGCACCGCCTGACGAGTTGCTCCGCCAGCGAAAGTACGTGGTGAGGTCGACCCCCATCCGAGACGCGACTTCCTGCGCTGTGGCCGCACCTCCGGTCTCGGCTTCCACCGAGCGGCTGACGCGATCGAGCTGGCGCTGTCGTTCGCGCACGGAGCGAGGTCGCCAGTCCAGGGCTCGCAGTTCGTCCATGATCGCACCGTGGATTCGAGGGGTCGCGTATGTCGAGAAAGCGACCCCGCGCGACGGGTCGTAGCTGTCCACGGCGCGCACTAGACCGAACGTTCCAGCACTCACCAGATCGTCGAGCTCCATGGCGGGGCGAAGCCGCTTTTCCACCTCCCGCGCCACGTGGTGTACCAGCCCCAAGTAGCGCTCGATGAGCAACGAGCGCGCCTCTCTACTACCTTGTTCGTGATAACGCTGCCAGAGCTGGATCTCGGATGTCATTTCAGATTGCCTCGCCTGCGACAGCGTCGTTGCGACTCCAAATTCCCTCACCCAGTCGGGCGACTATCTCTTGCATGGCCTCCCAAGCCGGACCCTGCACTGCGTCCTCGAGCACAGTGCCAGGACGGCGCGCAGCAGTGCGAAGTAGCGGATCCTCGGGTATCGAGCCCGCATAGCAGAGCGTGCGACGGAGAAACTTCTGGCTGGCGGTAGCGAGCCTTTCGAACGCCACCTCTCCCTCACCGGTTTCCGAGACGCGGTTGACCACTACGTCCACAGGGAGTTGCGGGAGTTGATGCCCGACGACTTTGATCAGGGCGTAACTATTGGCCAGCGCGGCTGGCTCGGGTGCGGTCACCACCACCATTCTGCGGGCTCGCATTGCTGCTACCCGTACCGCAGCGTGAAGCCCGGAACCGGCGTCCACCACCGCCAAGTCGAACACGTCGTAGAGAGCAGACAGTCGGTGGTGCAGGCGCGCCTGATCGGTGCGCGACAGCGTGTAGAGAGAGGGTGCTCCGGAGTCAGCCGGAAGTAGCCAAAGATGCTCGGACACGCGGCACAAGAGTTCGGTGGGATGTGCTTCACCATCGAGGACGTCGTCTAGTCGCCGTTCGGGCACGATCCCCAAGAGCACGTGCAGGTTGCCCAAGTTTTGGGCGCCGTCCAGCAAGAGAACCTCCAAGCCCCTCTCGGCAAGCGCCCGCGCAGCTAGGATGGCGAGGAGCGATTTGCCCACGCCACCCTTGCCGGAGGCAAAGACCAGTGCGCTCCCTTCCTGGTGGCCGGCGGGCTGCTGGCGCACAGCAGCCATGGCCCTCAGAGCGGCTGCCTGGTCGCTCACGCCACGCGCTCCCTAGTCGAAGGTCGAGCTGCCAGCCGATCCACGGCGGCGCTGTAGAGGCGGCCACCTGGGCGCAAGTGATGCGGGACATCCTGACCGTTGGTGAACCAGCGCACTGGCAGGCCGGCAGCTGCTGCAGCATCGAATGCCGTGGTGTCTCCCGGGACTTCGTCGAGTTTCGTCGGGAGCACGTGGGTGATTCCCATCTCGCGATAGGCAACTACAAGCCGGCGCGCCACGGCGGGCTGCAAAGCTGCCGGGAGCGCAAGGTGAACCTCGTCAGGCCCGATCCTTTCGAGCCAGCGGCGCACGGTTTCCTGGTCCTCTCGGCGCGCGGGACCGCGGCCGGGAGTGTCGACGAGCACGATGCGGCAGGACGCCAATCGCTTCAGTGCGCGTTCTAGGTCGCGGTCGTCGTATACCACTTCGCATGCTAGCTGCGCGATCTCGGCGTAGGTCTGCAGTTGTTCGACCGCACCTACGCGATAAGTGTCGAGCCCCAGAAAACCGACATTCCTCGCACCGAACACCGACGGATGTGTGGCCAGCTTGGCGAGCGTCGTGGTTTTTCCGCTTCCCGTGGGACCAACTATGGCCAGGATCCGTCCCTGAAATCGTCTCTGGTACGGCTTGGTATCGGTTGCACGAACACCTGCGCTGCCACCGCTCCCCGAAGAGCGGTTGCCAGGAATGCTGCTTCGATCGCAAACGACTAGTTCGAAACCGCTCTCTTTACGGCGTACCTGAAGGACATATGCGTCCGGACCTAGACTGCGGTCGGCCGCGGCCAGGAGTTCGGGGAGACGGGGTCCGCTGAAGACCTCAATTGGCACGGTTCACCTCCCAAGTCGCTATGTTGTGCAGTGGTGTCGTGGGTGGTAGCTCGGCGATGGACAGCACCGGTAGCTGTGGTAGCACTGGTTCCACTAGGCGCCTGATCCCCACTCGCAGAGAGGGTGGTGTTACCAGCGGCCGGTAGCGACCCTCGCGGCGGTGCGTGTTCGAGAGCTCGCTCAGGCGTCGCAACGCCTCGTTGAGCTGGTCTGGTTCGAGCAACTGGACACCTTGCGCGCTGCGAGCGCTGAAGAGCGCCATCAGTGCGGCCTCTAGGCGCGGGCCGACCCCTATGGCTCTGATCACACCGTCCGGCTCCGCGTGCAGGGCGGCGATCACCGAGCCCAGCGCTCGGCGTACCTGTTCAGCGAGCACTTCCGGGTCCTTGGTAGTCTCTCCTGCGTCGGCGAGGGTTTCCAGGATGAGAGCTAGGTCGCGGATCGGAACGCCTTCCTGAAGGAGACGCTGCAGAACGCGATGTACCGTGCCTAACGAAAGGCGCTGGGGTACTGTGTCTTCCACTAGCGCTGGATTAGTCTCTTTCAGGCTATCCAGCAGTTCACGTACGTTCTGGCGTGTGAGCAGCTCGGCAGCATGGCGCCGTACCGTTTCCACGAGATGCGTGGTGATCACGGTCTGTGGCTCCACCACGCCGTAGCCCGCCAGTTCGGCGTCGGCGCGCCGCTCCGGCGGTATCCAGGTAGCAGGAAGTCCGAAAGCCGGGTCCGTTACCCGAATGCCTTCCAGAGGGGGGAGCGAACCGGTGGGATCCAGTGCCAACAGATACTGAGGGAGAACCTCGCCGCCAGCCTGGCGTACTCCGCGAATCTTTATCTGATAGCTCGTGGCCGGGAGCTGAATGTTGTCGCGCACCCTGACAGGTGGAACCAGTATCCCCAGCTCCAGTCCCAGCTGCTTGCGCGCGATCCCGATACGCTGCACCAGATCGCCGCGCTGCGCCTCGTCGACTAGCGGCACCAGCGCATAGCCCACCTCGAGTTCCAGGGGATCCACCGCCAGCAAGTCGCGCAACTGCGACTTGGGATCCGGCGGTGCTTCCACTCGCGCCGCCGGAAGCTCTGCTGACGCAGCTTGCCGCGCCAGGGAACGCTCCGCTCGCCACGCTACCGCTCCCGCGGCCGAAGCGAGCATCAAGAAGGGGAGCGTCGGCAGGCCAGGAAGGATCGCGAAGCAGAGCAATACTCCGCTGGCGACCCAGATAGCCCGGGGATGACGGGTGAGCTGGCTGGCCACAGCCGCTCCTACCTGCGGAGTCGACGACCCGTAGGTCACGATTATTCCGGCGGCCGTGCTCACCACGAGCGCCGGGATCTGGGAGACGAGACCGTCACCTACGGTGAGGAGCGAATAACGCCGTAGCGATTCCGCCGCCGATAGCCCGTGCTGAACCATTCCTACGACGAAACCACCGATCAGGTTGATTCCCGCGATGATCAGGCCAGCGATCGCGTCGCCGCGCACGAACTTGGCTGCGCCGTCCATCGCTCCGTAAAAATCCGCATAACGAGCGATTTCTTCGCGCCGCCGGCGGGCTTCGCTTTCGTCGATGAGGCCAGCGCTGAGGTCGGCATCGATAGCCATCTGCTTTCCTGGCATCGCATCCAGAGTGAAGCGCGCCGCGACTTCGGCGATGCGACCGGCTCCCTTCGTGATCACGACGAAGTTGATGACCACCAGGATCAGAAAGATGACCAGACCGACGACCAGGTTGCCGCCGATAACGAAATCACCGAACGCAGCGATGACGCGGCCCGCTTCGCCGCGCCCCAAGATCAGTCTGGTGCTACTGACGTTGAGGCCGAGCCTGAGTAGAGTGAGCAGCAGAAGGAGGCTCGGAAAGATGCTGAACTCGATGGGATCTCGCGTCGAAAGCGTGACTAGCAGCACCACGACGGAGAGTCCGATGCTCAGCGCCAGCAACGCATCCAGTGCTGGCGAAGGCAGTGGTATCACGAGGAGGGCGACGATCACCACCACGCCTATCGCGAGCCACGTCTCTGCGTTGAGCGACAGCGAGGTTCGTTTGGCGTGAACCGTGGCCGCACGGCCGGATCGAGTCCGTCCCACCGGTTGCGGCACAGCGGGCGCTACGCTCGCGACCTCCCCTGCTGCACTGACGCTCATGGCGTCCTCCGCTGCGAGCGTGCGAGTACGCTAGGGAGAGTCCCCCGTACGCGGTACACGTAGGCCAATACCTCGGCCACGGCTGCGTACAGCGCAGGCGGGATCGCTTGGCCGACCTTGGCTGTGGACAGCAGCGCTCGCGCCAGCGGGCGATTTTCGACCAACGGTACTCCCGCTGCGCGAGCGATTTCCTTGATCCGCTCGGCGAGCTTACGCTCACCCATAGCTAGTACCACAGGTGCCGACGCCGTTGCAGGGTCGTACTTGAGAGCTACGGCGATATGCGTGGGGTTGGTGACGACGACGTCGGCTTTCTTCACGTCGGCCAGCATGCGCTTGCGCGCTAGCGCGCGCGCCACGCTCTGTATCCTGCTCTTGATCAGAGGATCGCCTTCTTGTTCCTTGCGCTCCTGCACGACCTCCTGTCGGGTCATGCGCAGTTGCTTCTCGAACTGATAGAACTGGAAGCCGTAGTCGGCGACAGCGATGGCCAGGAAGGCGAGCCCCGCCGAGAGAGCGAGCCGAAGACCTGCATCCCAAGTCAGTGCAGGAATGCGCTCGACTGCACTGGCACCCAATCCAACCAGCTCTGGCCAGACGCTACGAATCGCTACGTAAACGATCGCTGCCAGCACGGCGAGCTTGAGCAAAGACTTGAGCAGAGTGGCAACGGCTTGCGCTCCCAGCAGCCGTCTGACGTTCGCGAGGGGACTCAGATGGGACCACTTCGGTTTCAGTGGCTCGAGCGAGAACACACCCCGCGCCTGTATGGCGTTGAGCAAGAGTGCCGGCAGTGCCGCTGCGAGGAGGAACGGTACCACCGCTAGCATGGTGCTCCGGGCCAAGCCGATCAGCAGTTCGGTGGCAGACGGTTGGTCGAGAGCAGGGGTGTTCAGAAGGGGTAGGGTTCCGCGGAACGTATCGAGCAACTGGACCGCCAGAGTGCCGCCTGCCAGAGCGAGCCCGGCTACGCCGCCCAGGAGGACCGCAGCACCGGAGAGCTCGGCACTGCGCGCGAC
>DATMBI010000072.1:0-5839 GCA_035559375.1 Gemmatimonadaceae bacterium
CGTCCTCGGCCGACATGACACCGATTCCGACCGTCCTTCCCACCCAAATTCCGTTGCGGGTGACCATTCGGTCCACCTCGTCCAACGTCCGCGGGAACGTCCGGATAAAATGCTGCAGCCCATCCATCCACCCGGCAGGAATGTCAGCCAGCATCCCACCGACCCGTGTGAGACTCGTAGTGAGGCGTGCCCCGCACCACTGTTCCAGCAAGGTGTAAATGCGCTCGCGTTCCTGGAAACACCAAAGGAACGGAGTGAAAGCGCCGATGTCGATGCACGTCGTGCCCAACCACACTAGGTGCGACATGATCCGCGAGAGCTCCATGGCGATGACGCGCAACACCTTGCAGCGCTCCGTGATCTCGATGCCGAAAAGCCGTTCCGCCGCCAGGGCAAACGCGACGTTGTTGCCTGGTGAATTCAGATAGTCTTCACGGTCGGTCCAGGGAACGATCTGATTGTACTGGCGATACTCGCCGATTTTCTCGAAACCGCAGTGCAAGTAACCGATATGCGGCACGCAGCGTACCACGGTCTCACCGTCCAGTTCGAGCACCAAGCGGAGCACACCGTGGGTCGCCGGGTGCTGCGGCCCGATGTTGATGAGCATGTGCTCCCCTTCGAACTCCGGCTCCTCGACTGCGACGACCTGGCCACGGTCGTCCACAGTGAGGGGAGCAACTATAGGACGACCCATGGCGTCGACGCCGGCAGTACCGAGTGCGACCTCGAGCGTTCTGCGTTCAGCCATCCTCACTCTCCCGTCCTCTCACCCTGCGCTAGGCGCTGGCGCATATCCTGAGGGAGATCCTCGAAAGCCTCGGCGATGCTGAGCTCGGCAAGGGTGTAATGCGCCTCGGGAGTAGCAGCCAGAGCCTGCCGGAGCTGCTCCGACCTGGAAAAACGCCCACGCAAAGGAAAGTCCTTCCGTAAGGGATGACCCTCGCGGTACTGCTCCCACATGAGGATGCGACGCAGATCGGGGTGGCCCTCGAAGACTATCCCGAACATGTCGTAACACTCGCGCTCCAACCAGTCCGCTCCCTTGTAGACCGGCCATACGCTCGGAACACGGAGCTCGCCCCCCTTGGGCAACTCGGCCTTGAGCCGCAGGAAGCGACGGTACGGGAGGCTACGCAGATGCCAGACCACCTCGATAGGCCGCTCCACATCACGGTATTCGACTGCTGTCACATCCACCAGATAGTCGTACTGTTCAGCTGGGTCGTCATGCAGATACCGCACAACATCCAGAACAGCTTCGGGCCGTACGTAAACCGTTGTATCCCCCCAAACGACCTCGCTCCTAACGAATGCGTCAGGGAAGCGAGCTCTTATCCGCTCCGCACTCGCGTTGACCTCGCCACCACGGTGCGGGATTCCCCTGGGTGTGACCGGCGCTGACTCTTGCGCCAACGCCCTACCCGGAGCGATGTAACCCTGGCTCACAGCCCAGAACGCGTTTGATGTACGGAATTGCCGAACGGCTCGGACAACTCGTCGATCATCGGTGGGGGGATATACAACTTGCTCGACGGATCGGGATCGAGCTCCTCCCTGATCTTCTGGTCACGCAGCCGCTCCCTCTTGACCTTCTCCTGCAACATGAGGATGCCGTACATGAGCCCCTCGGGCCGAGGAGGACAGCCAGGAACGTACACGTCGACAGGAATGATGGTGTCGATCCCCTGGACCACAGCGTAGTTGTCGAACATCCCTCCCGACGAGGCGCATGCTCCCATCGATATGCACCATTTGGGCTGCGGCATCTGTTCCCAGATTCGGCGCAGCACGGGGGCTAGCTTGAACGGTACGCGTCCCGCACAAATGAGGACATCGGCCTGCCGCGGTGAAAACGACATGCGTTCCATGCCGAAGCGAGCCAGATCGAACTTACTGGCCGCTGTTGCCATGAATTCGATGGCGCAACAGGCGGTTCCGAACGGCATAGGCCAGAGAGAATTGGCCCGCGCCCAATTGACTAAGAAGTCGAGCCGAGTCGTGACCCACGCATCGTGCGACGCTGGAGCGAAGGTCACGGACCCGGCCCCCTGATCCGGACGCACCGTCAGTCCCATTGCAGACCTCCCTTCTTCCAGACGTACACAAAGCCGGCGGCGAGAATGCCGATAAAGACGAGCATTTCACCTAGCCCAAAGAGCGAAATCGCTCCAGCCGGGCAGCTCCCGTTCACCAGCGGTAGCGAGCACGAGAGCTGTTTGAAGTACGCCCCCCACGGGAACAGGAAAACCGTTTCGACGTCGAAGATGATGAAGAGGATAGCTACCAAGTAGAACTTAACCGAAAACCGCTCCCTGGCATCTCCGAGCGGGGGGATCCCCGACTCGTACGGCGTATCCTTGACGGGGGTCGGACGCTGGCGAATCACGAGGTGCGAGAGCGCGATCATCCCGATCGCGTTCACGACTACGAATCCGAGCAGCAGCAGTACCGGCAGATAGGTGCGATCCACGTTGCCCTGACTTAGTGAATCTTTTCACTTGCTCGCGACGGTGAAGTTATCCAGCAGTTCCGCTGAGTGTCAACGGAGGTCTGCTAAGCGCTACCCGGTTGCCGCCAGCACCTCGAACGAACGTTGGCTACTGAGTGCTGTGGCTCTAGATTGCGACCGCGAACAGAATCCACAACTGCGGCTTCCAGTCATGACTATTCAGAACGATCGCTGGATCATCGAGATGGCCACCAAACACGGTATGATCGAACCGTTCGAGGAGCGGCAAGTCCGCAACGGGGTCATCTCGTACGGTGTCAGCTCTTACGGCTACGATATGCGCGTGGCGAGGGAATTCCGCATCTTTACCAACGTGTTGAACTCGATAGTCGATCCTAAGAACTTCGATCCTCGCTCGTTCGTGGAGTTCGAAGGGGATGTGTGCATTATCCCACCCAACTCCTTCGCCTTGGCCCGTTCGGTGGAGTACTTCCGCATACCGCGCGACGTAGTGACGATCACCGTGGGTAAGTCGACCTACGCGCGCTGTGGCATCATTACTAACGTGACGCCGTTCGAGCCGGAGTGGGAAGGCTACGTCACGCTGGAGATCTCCAACACTACACCTCTCCCCGCCAAGATCTACGCCAACGAGGGAATAGCCCAAGTTCTCTTTTTCAAAGGCGTTGAACCCCCTCTCGTGTCGTACAAGGACAAGCAGGGTAAGTACCAGGGCCAGAAGGGGGTCACTCTGCCCCGCCTCTAGCCTCGGTCCGCTATAGGGTGCTTCGGCCCGTTGCGCGCCTATGTATCCGGAGCTAAGAATAGGGCCGTCTAGACGGCATCGAAGGTGCGGCAGGGGCTGAGAACCGCTCGCCGCGCACCAAAATCTTCTTCCCTCCACGGAGGTCGTCATGAGGCGATTGCTATCGGGGTTTGTGGTGGCAGCACTGACAGCCGTAGTTGCCAGTCAAGCAGAAGCGCAGGGCCGCGTTAGCGGGCTGTTCGCGGTCGGTGCAGCGGCGGCTGCCGACGATTTGAGCGAGATCGACAGCACCAAGACGGGGTGGCAGATCATGGTGGGTGGCGAGCGAGCCGTGATAGGCGACGCCTTCGCCATTCGACTAGACGGGACATTCGGGTTTTCGAAGAGGGAATCCCTATTCAGGGAAAGCGCGCTGCTCTTTGGAGCTAATCTCAGGCTCGTATGGCACCTACCGATCGAGTTCGGACCGCTATCGCCTTACGTAATGGGTGGCGGCGGCCTCCTCTCTTACAGGTACCAGCCGGGTCAGTCCGGCCGCGACGCGGATGCAGCGTTCAAGAACCGCTTCATGGCAGGTGGGGGTGCCGGGCTCGATTTCAAGATCGGGTCGTCCACGCTCTTCGTGGAAGGACGCTACGAAACGGGCGACAATCGGACGCTGATCCCGGTTCAACTCGGGGTGCGCTTCGGCAAGTAAAGCACGATCGCGCTGGCAATTAACGGATGGGGCGGGAGTAATTCTTCCGCCCCACCTGTGCCTCTAACCGGCTACAGAACTGCTGACTCGGCTCTGGGGGCTGGCTCCTCTCCGAAAAGCTGAGCCATCCAGTAATCGCGATACATGCGTGCGATCACGTCTATCGAGATCGCCTTCGGGCACGCTTCCTGGCACTCGCCGAAGAGCGTGCAGCTCCCGAAATGCTCCAGATCCATCTGCGCCACCATCCGCAAGACTCGGCGCGCTCGCTCAGGCTGACCTTGGGGAAGACGCCCCAAATGGGTGACCTTCGCTCCCGTAAAGAGCGAGGCAGACGCATTAGGGCAGGCCGCCACACACGCTCCGCAGCCGATACACGCCGCCGCATCCATGGCAGCTTCGGCATCGTGCTTGGGTACCGGTATCGAGTTAGCCTCTGGAGCGCTCCCAGTACGTACGGACACGAAGCCGCCAGCTTGGATGATGCGATCTAGCGCGCTCCTGTCTACGCAGAGATCCTTGATCACAGGGAAGGCCCGCGCTCGCCACGGCTCCACGGTCACGACGTCGCCATCCCGAAAAGCCCGAAGGTGTAGCTGGCACGTCGTGGTGGCACGCATCGGCCCGTGCGCTACGCCGTTGATCATCATCCCGCACGCCCCGCAAATCCCCTCGCGGCAGTCGTGATCGAAGGCGATCGGTCGTTCACCTCTTTCTATCAACTGCTCGTTTACCACATCGAGGAGTTCCAGAAAGGACATGTCAGGGCTGAGATCCTCGGCCGTGTAGGTCTCGAAACGACCTGGTTGATCCGGTCCAGCTTGCCGCCATACTCGAAGTGTGAGCTTCATCGCTCGATTGCCTCCCTCCCCTGCACCTGCATACTCTGCCCCATCACTTGTAACTGCGAACGGTGGGGTGGACGTACTCGAAGACCAGTGGTTCTTTGTGAAGCACAGGCGTCTCGTCAGGCCCGCGAAACTCCCAGGCCGCTACGTAGGCGAAGCGCTCGTCGTCACGCTGAGCCTCGCCATCCGCAGTCTGATACTCCACGCGGAAGTGTCCGCCGCACGACTCCTCGCGGTGCAGCGCGTCGCGACACATGAGTTCAGCTAACTCGAAGAAATCGGCCACTCGGCCTGCGTACTCCAACGCTTGGTTGAGCTCGTCACCACTCCCCGGCACATTCACATCGCTCCAGAACTCCGCTCGCAGCTCCGGTATGCGCTGCAGAGCCCGCTGCAGGCCTTCCGCGCTACGCGCCATCCCACACTCGTTCCACATCAGGCTACCGAGCTCACGGTGGAAAGCCTGAACGCTACGACGCCCCTTGGCAGACAGTAGCTTCTTGGTCGTCTCCTCCACCGACCGTGCCGCGTCTCGCGCAGCAGGGTGCTCGGGGGAAACTGGCGATAGAGACGCGCCTGCAAGGTAGTGTCCCACCGTGTAGGGAACGATGAAGTACCCGTCGGCCAGCCCTTGCATCAGAGCACTCGCTCCGAGCCTGTTGGCGCCATGGTCCGAGAAGTTAGCCTCGCCTAGAACGAAAAGGCCTGGGATCGTACTCATCAGGTTGTAGTCCACCCAGAGTCCACCCATGGTGTAATGCGGAGCCGGATAGATTCGCATCGGCACCTGGTAGGGATCCTCGTCAGTGATCCGCTTGTACATCTCGAACAGGTTGCCGTAGCGATCGCGGATGACCGACTCGCCCAGCCTCCGTATTGCGTCCCTGAAATCCAGGTACACCCCCCGCCCGCCTGGCCCGACTCCACGGCCCTCGTCGCAGACTTGCTTCACTGCCCGCGAAGCGATGTCGCGCGGCGCCAGATTGCCATAACTGGGATAGCGGCGCTCCAAGAAGTAGTCGCGTTCTTCTTCCGGAATCTCGTTAGGCGGCCTCTTGTCTCCGGCTCGGCGCGGC
>DATMBI010000073.1:0-7641 GCA_035559375.1 Gemmatimonadaceae bacterium
AACGGCTCATGGCTCGAGTGCGCGGTGGGAACGACAGCCAGAGACTGCTTCTCCCCGAGGCGTTGAGGCTCTCGAGTGCGGAGTTCGAGGCCCTGGAAGTGGACCGGGAGGAGCTCGAGAGACTCGGATTCGAACTGGAGGGGTTCGGCGGAGACACGATACTCGTGACCGCCGTGCCTGTATTGCATCCACGTTTCGACCCGCTGAGAGCGCTGCGGGAAACGCTGGCCGACTTGGCAGGTGACCGCTGGACTGCGACTGGTACGACGCAAGAGCGACTACTCGCTACCCTGGCCTGCAAAGCAGCCATCAAGGCTGGGGAAGTTCTGAGTCGAGAGGAGATGTTGGCCCTGTTGCGCGATCTGGAGTCCACTGCGTTGCCGGCGCACGACGTACACGGACGCAGTGGGGTACTGTGGCTGGGGTGGGATGAGCTGGAGCGCCGCTTCGGGCGCCGTTAGGCTGCGCGTCATCTGTGGGCCGACCGGAGCAGGGAAAACCCATCTGGCGCTCCGTCTCGGCTCGATTCTTCCGCTTGCCGTTGTTTCGGCCGATTCGCGCCAGGTGTATCGAAAGTTCGACATCGGCACCGCGAAGCCCACTGCAGAGGAGCGTGCTCGGGTCCCGCACTTCGGCATCGATGTCGTGGAGCCCGACGAGAGCTACTCAGCGGCTCGCTGGGCGGAGTCCGTTCCGGGATGGCTGGAGTCGGCATGGGCTATGGGGCGGGAACCAGTCGTGGTCGGCGGCACAGGCTTCTATCTGCGTGCGCTCTTCGATCCGCTGTTCGAATCACCACCGCTCGATCCGGCGCGCCGGGCGGCACTGCAGCAGTACCTGGCGACGATCTCCACGGAGGATCTGCGCCGCTGGTGTGGAGCCCTGGACCCGAAGCGCGCACACCTCGGTCGGGTCCAGTTGATACGGGCTGTCGAAACAGCTCTGCTATCGGGCAAGCGCATCAGCGACCTGTTCCGCGAACGCCAGCGAGCGCCCTGGGCAGAACCTCGCTATCTTCTCGTGGATCCAGGGCCACGACTGCCTGGTATGCTCGCGGCGCGGCTCGATGCGATGTTGGAAAGAGGGTGGCTGGAGGAAGTACGTCGACTAGCTCTTCACGTCTCACCCTCTGCGCCAGCCTGGACCGCAACGGGATATGCGCTGCTCCGAGAGGCGGTAGCTGGGAATCTCCCGCTGCCCGAAGCCAAGAGAAAGGTACTGATCGCCACTAAGCAGTATGCCAAACGCCAGCGCACCTGGTTCCGGCATCAGCTGAACGGTGATTCGGTTACCGTTCTGGATCCCAACTTACCCGATGCGATAGACCGGGCCTTGACCTGGTGGCACGGAGGGTGACCTAGATGCGTATAGGCATTACCTGTTATCCGACGTACGGCGGTTCCGGCGCGGTCGCGACAGAACTAGGCATCGCACTAGCTGAGCGGGGCCACGAGGTACATTTCGTCACCTACAGGCAGCCGTTCAGGTTGCCTGCCTTCCTCCCCAGAGTCTTCTTCCACGAAGTCGACGTGGGGCGCTACCCGCTTTTCGAGTATCCTCCGTACGACCTTGCTCTAGCGGTGCGGATGCACGAGGTAGTGCGCGCACATCGCTTGGACGTATTGCATGTGCACTATGCCATTCCCCATGCGACGTCCGCTTGGATTGCGCGGGAGATGTTACGCGAAAAGGGGGAGGACATCGCCATCGTGACGACGTTGCACGGGACCGACATCACCATCGTGGGTCAGGAGCACTCCTTTCACGCCATCACGAAGTTTTCCATCGAAAAATCCGACGTAATCACGGCTGTCTCGAACTTTCTCAAGCAGGAAACGATCTATACGTTCGGCTGCAACGGCTGCGATGTACGAGTGATATACAACTTCGTGGACCCTTCAGTGTACGATCGAGGCCGCTACGACCCTAGGCTGAGACACGAGTACGGAGATCGCAAAATACTTGTACATGTATCGAACTTCCGTCCGGTCAAGCGAGTACGTGATGTCGTGGGCATATTCGCGCGGGTCACCCGCGATATTCCGAGTGTGCTTCTGATGGTCGGGGATGGGCCCGATCGCGACCTCGCCGAAGAGGAGGCTCGTGCTCTCGGTGTCGAATCGCTCGTTCATTTTCCTGGTCGAATAGATGCAGTGGCGCCGCTACTGGCAGCTGCGGACCTTTTCCTGCTGCCGAGCGAGCGCGAATCGTTCGGGTTGAGTGCATTAGAAGCCATGGCTTGTGGCGTGCCGGTAGTGGGAAGCTTCGCAGGAGGGCTACCTGAGGTCGTGTCCCATGGAGAAACTGGCTTTCTCTTCCCGCCTGGGGATATCGACGCGATGGCGGACGCTGCTCGCGGGTTGTTGCGCGACTCCGTGCTCTGGGAGCGCATGAGTGCCCGAGCTACTGCTGACGCCAGGGAGCGCTTCTCTCGCGACAAGATCGTTCCCCAGTACGAAGACGTGTACGCGCAGGCGCTGGCCGTACGGCGCGGACGCGCTGTCGTCGAGAGCGCATCATGACTTGGTACGAGGCGTTGATATTGGGAGTGATCCAGGGACTCGCCGAGTTTCTACCGATTTCTAGTTCCGCACACCTAGCTCTGGCGCCATGGTTTTTCGGCTGGGAAGACCAAGGGCTAGCTTTCGATGTCGCTCTGCACGTAGGTACGCTGGTAGCGGTAGCATCGTACTTCTGGCGAGACTGGGTCCTCCTGCTGCGCTCGGCCGCTGGGGTAGTGCGTCAGCGAGGGAGAGCGTCCAATGCCGACGAGCGAAGGGTGATTTATCTGGTCGTAGCCACGATCCCAGCTGCACTGGCAGGGCTGACGGTTCAGGACTTGGCGGAGTCCACCTTTCGCTCGCCCCGTCTGATTGCCGTAACGCTGGTGGTGATGGGAATGGTACTGTGGTTGGCCGACCGCCTCGCTCCTCGGAACCGCCAGCTTCCGGCCATGCGATTGAGCGACGCTTTGCTTGTTGGGCTGGCTCAGGTGCTGGCGCTCGTACCAGGCGTGTCTCGATCCGGGGCGACTATAACGGGAGCACGCTTGCGGGGATTCGATCGCCAGAGTGCGGCTGTATTCAGCTTCTTGATGTCGTTCCCGATCACGTTGGCAGCTGCAGTGGCCAAGGCTCCCGACGCGCTCCGCGAAGGACACGACATATTGCCATTGCTGGTGGGAGTAGGTGCAGCAGCGGCTAGCAGTTGGCTGGCCATCGCGGCCCTGTTGCGATTCGTAGTGCGGCACAGCTACGGTGTTTTCGCTGCATACCGGCTGCTGCTGGGCGTGGTCATATGGCTCACTATCGCCTCGAGGGGGTGAGGTGTCGGCAGGTGCGTCGTACGACGGCCTTTACGGCTGCGAGATCGCCCGCCGCCTGGGCGTGCCCGAGGTCGTAGTCTTCGACGTCGTCGGCTCCACCATGGACGTGGCTCATACGCTTGCGGCACAGGGATGTGCCGCTGGTACGGTGGTGCTGGCAGAGGAGCAGGTGGCAGGGAGGGGGCGGGCGGGCCGGCAGTGGGTCTCGCGGAGGGGAGCGGGGATCTGGCTGACTATAGTGGAGAGACCGCGGTCACCCAGCGGAGTGGATGTACTCTCACTGCGTGCGGGGCTGGCGGTTGCGCTCTCCCTGGAGGAGGTCACTGGGACGCTGGTGCAGCTCAAGTGGCCTAACGACATCTACAGTGGTGGGCGGAAGCTAGGTGGAATACTGATCGAATCGCGCTGGCGCGCCGAGCGACTCGATTGGGTGGCAATCGGCGTCGGCCTCAACCTCCGGGTGCCCAGTGAGCTACCGAGCGCTGCTGGACTCGGCGACTGGTATTCCAGGATGGCGATTCTGTCCGCATTGGTTCCGCGGCTGCGCCAGGCTGCAGAGCGGGCAGGACACCTGGACGAGGAGGAATGCCGTCTTTATGCTGAGCGCGACTTCGCCGCCGGCCGCAATTGCATCGCCCCGGTGAGAGGCCGCGTGGCGGGCCTCGCCGAGGACGGTGCGCTCCTGGTCGTCACTGCTGGAGGTGTCGTCGCTTGCCGTGAAGGCTCGTTGATACTGGAAGAGGAGAGCCAATGATCCTCGTGTTCGATGTGGGTAACAGTGAAACGACATTGGGGCTATTCGAGGGCGAAAAGCTCAGATCGCACTGGCGCATATTCACGGATTCCTCGCGCACCAGCGACGAACTGGCCCTGCTGGTACGCGGACTTCTCGGTTCTGCCGATGTTCGGATCGGGGATGTAAAAGGCTCTGCGCTGGCGTCGGTCGTACCTGCGCTCACCGAGCCGCTGAGCGATGCGTGCCGTCAACTGTTCGGGCAGCCCTCGCTGGTAATAGATGCATCGTCGCCGCTGCCGATAAAATTGGATGTCCTCGAACCTCTCACTGTGGGGGCGGACAGAATCGTCAATACGCTGGCTGCTAGTCGCCTGTACCGGCGCGACACCATCGTAGTCGACCTCGGTACCGCGACGACATTCGACTGCATCACGGAAGAGGGGGTGTTCCTGGGTGGTGTCATCGCACCGGGAGTGCGTACTTCTGCCGAAACTCTGTTCAGCCGCACGTCCAAGCTTCCGGCCACCGAGCTTGTGGCTCCTCGACGTGCCATTGGACGGCGCACCGAGGACTGCATTCGCGCTGGAGTAGTCTATGGCGCCGCAGCGGTAGTGGACGGACTAGTGAGGCGAATTAAAGAGGAGTGGCCGACCAGACGAAAACCGTTAGTTGTGGCCACTGGCGGCCTGGCTCCACTCGTACGACCGCACTGCCGTGAAATAGAGCACCTCGAGCCAGACCTCACGCTGATAGGAGTGCGCATCGCATACGAATGCGTAGCGATGGACGCCGGAAAGGCGCCGTAACGTCAGGCACCACGACCCCGTGGCGGTGGCGGAGTCGCAACGCGGCGCAACACATGACCGCCCAGCTCCAACCGCTCGGCGCTGCCAGACGATCCGATTACGAATGTCACTTGGGACGTACCACGCCACCAATCCTCCCAGCGCGCTCGGAAAGTGTCGTAATGCCAGTGCTCCAATACAGCGACTTGCGTAGAGCTGATGCGCAATCTCAACGTCCCGCCATCGTAACTCACCTCTACGGCACCGAATAGGGAGTCCGAGTAAGTGCCGGCGTAGCGCTCCAGGGGAAGCGAGGGCCGCGTACCGGGGACGCGCCTCGCCGCTGCCGCGCGCGCTAGCGAGTCCGAGCGCGCCCACTGCCGTCTATACAGTGACAGCAGTTGTGCGCTCCAATCGCGAGACGGCAGCTCGAGAAAGGTGTCGAATACTTTGAACATCAGCGCGTGGCGTAACTCGGCGTGATCGGTGTTGCCCAGGATGTAAACACCGAGCTGCTCGTCGCGAACGAGACCTAGGATAGCGATCATCCCGTTCAGGCTACCGGTGTGAAAATCCACCTGGCGGCCGGCGTAATCCTGCTGAAACCAACCAAGGCCGTACGTGCGCCAGCGAGGGCGGCTCAGCTGTACGGGCGGCGACGGCTCGCCGCCGGTGGGAATAACGACCTGCGGCCTGAAAAGCTCCGCCCACGCGGATGCCGACAACAGGCGCTGCCCGCCTACCCGGCCACTATCGAGGAGGAAGCGCACCCAGCGTGACATGTCGGCTACGCTCGACCAAACGGCGCCCGCGGGTGCAATCGCGTCAGCCAACGAGTTCTTGATCACGAAAAGCGTATCGCCACGCGGCCAGTGCGGCACCGCTCGGTTGTCCATAGACACCGCTGCCGCCTGCGTCGGTACCGTGCGG
This sequence comes from Gemmatimonadaceae bacterium, assembly GCA_035559375.1. Classification (GTDB taxonomy): domain Bacteria; phylum Gemmatimonadota; class Gemmatimonadetes; order Gemmatimonadales; family Gemmatimonadaceae; genus DATMBI01. The sequence continues at coordinate 5,777 of DATMBI010000073.1, forward strand.
TACATACCCAGTGGCACGAAAATGCGCTCCCGAACGAATTGTTCCCACGGCTTGCCGCTCGCCGCCTCCACTACCTTGCCCGCCACGAGGTACATGATGTTCTGATACACGAAGCTGGAACGCATCGAGTACGCCGGGCGAAGGAAGCGCAATCGGCGAACGATTTCATCCGGAGAATTGTCACCACCTGTCCACAAGAAGTCCGCGTTAGGAAGGCCAGCACGGTGCGTAAGGAGATCGCGAACGGTGACCTCACGTGTGACCCAAGGATCGTACAGCTGAAAGTCGGGAAGATACGCGATCACGGGATCGTCCCAACGCACCTTGCCTTCGTCCACTAGCATCGCCAGAGCAGCTGCCGTGATGGCCTTGGTCGTCGAGGCAATGGCGAACAAGGTGGCCGTATCTACTGGCTCGGGGCGTCCTACCTGGCGGACTCCATAACCCTTAGCGAAAACCGTCTGGCCTCGATGCACGACGGCGACCGCTAAACCGGCTACATTCCACTCGGCCACGCTCTTGCTGATGTAGGCATCGAGCTCCGCCAGCTTTGCAGAGCTTACCTGCGCAGGGAGGGGAACTGCGAGAAGCGAGACGATGGCAATGGCCACTGCGCGACAGTGCCGACCAGTACGCACGGCGAAACTCCGATTGCTAGCGGTATCGACCCGCTGGACCACTAGAGATGGGCGTCCTCGATACCAGGTGCCCACTCCTCGAAAAATGTCAGCGAGCATCGAGAACTCTTCCGGCCCGGAGGTTGTCGAAGTGGAGGATCGTGTTGAAGACGAGCGTATAGCTGCCTATAGTCTCGCCGCGCCAGACCGGATTGTTGGCGAACATCACCACGTGGCCGCGATCGACTGGAACGTCCACCACTATCGGTTTCTGCGCGATCGCCGATCCGCCGTCCAGGAGTCCTGACACCAAGAGGTCTCGCTGTTCGGAGAACCGCATGATGACGCGCGGTCGCTGGTCAGGAGGTATGACATTGATAGGGTTACGCAGCTGCTCGTCCGTGAGCGGCGCAGCCTGCCATGGCTGCACCGCCGGGCGCGGAGGCGCTTCGAATCGCGGTTCCAGAGCCGGTCGCCCTTGAGGAATGTCCGCGTCGTCTGGCGTGCCGCGACCGGTGGGCCTACCCTGGCCGGCACCGCCGGAGCGACCGCCTCCACGCATGTTACTGACGACGAACGCCTCGCCACCCGGGCTGTACACCGCCAGACTATCCCTCACACCATAGGCAATGGGACTAGCCGCATCGACAATTCTGGAACGGAGCAAGCTCCCGACCACGCGGGTCCCCTGTCCCTGATTGGGGGCGACGCCATGCACCAACCCGAACTGCATGGCGAACTCGGCTGTGTTGTCGACGGTTACCAGAACACCCCCGCTGCGTACGAAGCGCTCCAGATTCTCCAGGCCGCGCCATCCTAGCCCGGGTCGAATATCGTCAGTCTGAGCCCAAGTACCGATGTTAGGCGTTTCCGGCGAATTGCGCCACGGCATCGGGTTTCGCCACATCGGTAACCCCTGCACGATAGCTAGCGGCGAACCACCGGTGGGAGGAAAGAGAATGACATCGTATTTGGCACGCAGCTCCGGCTCTCGTGCGACGTCCTGGGTGCTGATGTAGTCGTAGGGTATCCCGTTGAAGTCGAACGCTTGTCGCCACCAACCTTCCGTCTGAGTGCTGATCCACGTGTGCAATATGGCAACACGGGCCGCTCTCACCGGATGCATCGGAACGTTAGGCGCCACGCTGGCAGCTACAGCTAGCAGCCCCAGGTCGCGCAGGTGGCCTTCGAGATCGGATTGCTGTACGTTGCGGATTACGAACGAGCCACGTGGGAACGACTGCCCCG
>DATMBI010000074.1:0-6270 GCA_035559375.1 Gemmatimonadaceae bacterium
ACCGAGTGCGCGGTCGTAGCGTCTCAGGCACTGCTGCGCGCGGCCCCTGCAAGCCAGCGACGTTGACGGGGTGGCCAGATCTGGTCGCGGTAGGAAGCGATCCTGCTGGCAGCGTAGGCGAGTACTGCCTCTACGTCCGAGCGCTGCAGCGCGTGGAAGGGAGCGAACTGGAATGGATGCGAACGAGCCCGCTCGCGGAACTCCACGATGTAGGGCCATTCCACTGCGATCTTGGGGACCAAGCGCAATACCGAGGCCAGTAGCTCTTTGGTTTTTGCGCTCGACCCGAAGGCGTACGATATGTAGCGTTCCTCGACGAGTTTCCAGAAGCTTTCCGTGTCGGGCCGAAGCTCGATAGCCTCGTACTCGAGTGCGGTGCAGAGCAAACCCCAAAGGACGTGGTCCTCGCGGCCGCGCTTGTTACGCGTGGGCGATTCGGGTGCATCGTGCCAATGGCGGAGGTAGCTACGATTCATTACGTAGCCAGTGGGGAAGCCCATACGCCACATCCTCAGGTTCAGCTCGGTCCACTCTCCCCAGAACGCACGCCTTGGATTGAACCCGCCGATGTCTCGGAAGAGCCGTCTGTAGCCCGCCACCAACATTCCCTGTACGGTCATGAAGCGTATTCCGTGGAGGTCCACATGGGGGGTATTGCGCCGCGGTTTGAAGAGGCGATCGCTGTCGCCAACCAGCGATGGGATGCCCACGATTCCAAGTGGGTATTTCTTCAAGGCATCGGCGATGGTATCGAAGACATCGCCGTGCAGCGTGATGTCGTCGTCGACGAAGCAGATCAGTGGCGACTTGCAGAGAGCCAGTTGCTGGATGCGACCGCCGACGATGCTGGGCTTCTGGCTGTTGAAGTGCACAACTAGGGGTAGGCGCCGCGCCATTTTTTTGAGGCGCCGCTCGACCGAGTACGGTTCCTCGCCGGTTTCCCAGTTGTAGACAACCAGAAGCTCCCATGGTTGGCTCGGGCCCGAACGCCGCAGTGATTCGAAGAGCTGTTCCAGGTACTCCTCCCGCTGGGGGATCGTAAGCACTGCGACAGTCCAGACTGGCGGCTTCTTTCTCAGCATCGCTTCTGTACCTCTCGTAGCAGGATTCTCACCGCCTCCCGAAAGCCAGCCAGTCCCTCGGCGCGTAGCAGTACGGCGCCAGGGATCCGAGCCAGCTCGGGATGGTGACCGGATGGCGTGCGAATCACGAAGGGCAACGCGACCGCGCGCAACATCTCGGCGTCGTTTGCGGCATCCCCTATGGCCGCCGTCAACTGGTAAGGTGTGCCTGAGGCTGCAGCTCGAGCAAGCACCTCGCGCACTGCGCGTCCCTTAGTGGCACACTGCGTAACGGTTATCCAACGTCCGCTGAGGGAGGCATCGAGACCCAGAGCTCGAAGCGATTCGAGGAGACCGCGATGGTACGGCCCCGGGCGGAGTAGAACGCTATGGGTGCGCTTCGCTGCATGGCCGCCGAGGGCTGCTAGGGAGATCGCCCGCCAGTCGACACCAGCTAACGCAGCCGCTTTACGCACCCGCGGCATCAGTCGGCGTGCCGATTCGCCGAGGTAGTGGACTGCCCAGCGCCCTTGGGTGGAACCGCTCCGGCCTACACGGGTCCCCCAGGAGGGGGGTAAAGCGAGAACCGCACCGTTTTCGGCGGCCAGTGGTCCCACGATGCCCAGGACTCGTTGCAGGTGGCGTAGTTCAGCCAGGGTGCGGCTCGAGGCGAGGACGATGTCGATCCCGAGGGACAGGGCGCGCATACGTGGTGGCGTCAGCGCCAATCCCCCTCTCGGTCCGAGAAGCGTTCCATCCACGTCGCTGAAAAGAACGGTGCGCAGCGGCTGTCTGTCGGGTTGCATGGAGCGCAATACGCCACTGTAGGCCGTCATGTTCCGGGGCGGAGCGCTAGCGTTCCTCTTGCCCGCGCCTCAAGATTCCGCGCGTGAACGATTCCACGGTTTTGCCTACGGAAGTCGCGTCAGCCACCGCGGCTACGGCTGTCCAAAGCGAAAGTGCAGTGGGTGTAGCCTCTAGGCGATGGTTGCCAGTGGGTCTCTTTTCGCTGGCGATCTTCCTCAACGCGGGCCTCCTCTTCGTCGTGCAGCCTCTTTTCACCAAGATGGTGCTCCCGTTGCTCGGTGGTACTCCTGCCGTATGGAATACGTGCCTGCTCTTTTTCCAGGCGGCGCTACTCGGTGGCTACCTCTACGCACACCTCACATCGCGGTGGCTCACGCCCATGCGGCAAGGACTGCTACATCTGCTGTTGATGCTGGTTGCGGCCATTCTTTTCCTACCGCTGCGCGTCCCTCCCTCCTTCGCGGAACCACCGGGTGGAGTGTCACCTGTGCCGTGGCTCTTGCTCTTGCTCGCGTCGGCGCTGGGCATGCCCTTCCTTCTCCTTTCCGCCGGCGCTCCCATGTTGCAGCGTTGGTTCGCCGCTGCCGGGCACCGGTACAGCTCGAATCCCTACTTTCTTTACGCGGCCAGCAATTTGGGGAGCTTCGCTGCGCTCCTGGCGTATCCCTTCTCCATCGAACCCACCTGGCGGCTCTCCGAGCAGAGTCGGTTGTGGAGCTGGGGCTATCTGGTTCTGGCGGTATTGCTAGCAGTGTGCCTGGCGTATGCGCGCAGCGTACGCTCTCGTGCGTTTCCTTCGGAACGTGAGCAGAGTGGCGAGCCGGAACTCGTGCCTAACGTGCACTGGCGGCTGCGCTGGGTTCTGTTGGCGTTTGCACCGTCGTCGCTGCTGATCGGGGTGACCACTTACTTGAGCACCGATATCGCGGCGGTCCCCTTCCTGTGGGTAATACCACTCTCGCTGTACTTGTTGACTTTCGTACTGGCGTTCGCCAGGCGACCGCTGCTCCCGAGGGGAGCGATGCTGGCGCTACAGGTGCCGCTGGCACTGGTGCTGATAGTCGCTATCGCGGCCCCGCCCGGTTGGTCGATACGCTGGCTGGCTGTGCTGCACCTGGCGGCTTTTTTCGTGACGGCGTCGGTTTGCCACCGCGCGCTAGCTGACTCCCGGCCTCGTGTTCGGTATCTGACCGAGTTTTACCTCTGGATATCGTTGGGCGGTGTGCTGGGTGGTGTATTCAACGTAGTACTCGCTCCCCAACTATACAGTTCGTTACTCGAGTATCCGTTCGCGTTGGTGATCGCTTTGGGGCTGCGACCGGCTGCGGTGGCACAAGGGAGGCGGGAATTGCTGCTAGATCTAGCGTTCCCGCTTTTTCTAGCGTTAGGCATCTGGGGCGTTTTCAGGCTTCCTACTCCACCCGAAGAGTGGGGGAGTTGGGGTACGCACGCGGTACTCGTGTTAGCTGCGATGCTGGCGGCAGTATCCTGGAACCGTCCTTTGCGACTGGCGTTGGCTGCGGGTGCGATTTATGCAGCCGTGCAGCTCGCTGATGCTGCTAGCAGTAACGTTCTGGCGCAAGCTCGGTCTTTCTTCGGTATTTACCGGGTCAAAACCGTGCTCGGCTATCACATTCTGCAGCATGGCACGACCACGCACGGTGGGCAGAGCATGGACCCCGCGCGCCGCACCGAGCCGCTTACTTACTACTATCGCGAGGGTCCGCTGGGGCAGATATTCGCCTCGATAGGGACTGAGCGAGAATCGCGGCGCGTGGCGGTCGTCGGTTTGGGAACGGGAACCGTGGCCTGCTACGGGAAGGCTGGCGAGCGCTGGCGCTTTTACGAGATAGATCCTCTAGTGGTGCGTATCGCGAACGACCCGAGGCTCTTCACTTACTTGCGCGATTGTCCTCCGGCGGTGGATGTCGTGCTGGGGGACGCCAGACTCTCGCTGCAACGCGAGCCCGACAACGAATTCGATCTGATCGTGCTCGATGCGTTCAGTTCCGATGCAATCCCGACCCATCTCCTGACGCGCGAAGCGATCGAGATGTACATGCGCAAGCTGCGGTCTGGCGGAGCGGTGGCCTTTCACATCAGCAACAGGTACCTCGATCTCCGCCCCGTGCTCATAGCGGCTGCCAACGAGTTGAGGCTTCCCGGTGTGTTGGGCGAGAAGTCGATCGGGAACGACGATCGAGTGCGGCTCTACTACGGGAGCCGCTGGATAGTGTTGGCGCCGGATTTTCGTAGCCTTGCCGATCTAGTGAGGCGTGACGGTTGGGAGCCCCTGGCGTCGGCGCCTGCTGCCAGACTGTGGACGGACGACTATGCCGATGTTCTGGCGGCGCTCCGGCGCTGACAGCTGGGCTCGAGAAGCGACCGACGGATGGAGGAGCGATGGTTAGGCAGTCTCAGGAGTACGATGTTTGCGTAGTGGGGTCCGGGGCAGGGGGAGGCATGGCGGCCTACGTGTTGGCGCATGCCGGTGCGCGCGTGGTGCTCTTGGAAGCTGGTGACTGGTGGGACAACACCACGGCGGACAGCGCCATGTTCAAGTGGCCGTACGATTCGCCGCGACGTGGGGCCTCTACGCCCGAGCGACCTTTTGGAGAGTTCGATGCCTGTGTGGGCGGTTGGGAGCTCCCCGGCGAGCCATTCACTCGCGCACCTGGTACCAGCTTCGCTTGGTGGCGCGCACGGATGTTGGGCGGCCGTACGAACCACTGGGGGCGGATCTCGCTGCGATTCGGTCCGGACGACTTTCGCCGCAAGAGCATCGATGGGTTAGGGGACGACTGGCCGATCGGCTACGAGGATCTCGCGCCTTATTACGACCGGTTGGATCGCTTGGTGGGAATTTTCGGGTCGGTGGAAAACCTTCCCAACCATCCTGATGGGATCTTCATGCCGCCGCCTCGTCCGCGTTGTTACGAGCTCTTGGTAATGGATGCCTGCCGCAAGCTCGGAATAACGTGTATTCCAGCACGGCTTTCTATTCTCACGCGCCCGCTAGGAGGACGGCCGCCATGCCATTACTGCGGCCAGTGCAACCGTGGCTGCCGGACGAACTCCAACTTTTCGTCGCCCAACGTTCTGCTCTTTCCGGCGATGCGGACTGGAAGGCTGCATGTCGTCACGCGAGCTATGGTGCGGGAAGTCACCGTCGACAGTCGTGGGTTGGCGACCGGGGTTTCGTACATCGACAAGACTAGCGGTAACGATCTGCACGTTCGGGCCCGGGTGGTGGTGCTAGCCGCGAGTGCCTGCGAGACGGCTCGCATCCTGCTCAATTCCAAGTCGTCGCTCTTCCCCCAGGGGTTGGCTAATTCTAGCGGTGTAGTCGGGAAGTATCTGACGGATACAGTGGGCACCGATGTGGCTGGCTTCGTACCCAAACTTACGGAGCAGATTCCTCACAACTGCGACGGCGTCGGCGGCGGGCACATTTACATGCCGTGGTGGCTGGACAACAGCAAGCTCGACTTCCCGCGCGGCTATCACATCGAGGTCTGGGGTGGGAGAGGGATGCCGTCCTACGGGTTCATGGGCGGCATCGAGCGCTATCCTTCAGGTGGTGGCTACGGTGTAGAGCTCAAGAACGAATACAGACGCTACTACGGTTCGACGGTCGGTTTTTCGGGTCGCGGGGAGCAGATACCTAACGAGTATTGCTATTGCGAACTGGATCCGGAGGTCAAGGATCAGTGGGGAATCCCGGTCTTGCGTTTTCACTGGCGTTGGACGGATTACGAGTACAACCAGGTTCGGCACATGCAGCAGACATTCCGCGCCATCATCGCAGAGATGGGTGGCGAAGTGTTTTCGGAAATGCCGGGCCGGGAGCGGGGTTACGGCATAGCCACCGGTGGCTCGATCATTCACGAGCTGGGGTGCGTGCGCATGGGCTCGGACCCACGCACGTCGGCGCTCAATTCGTGGTGCCAAGCGTGGGACTGCAAGAACCTCTTCGTAGCCGATGGTGGGCCGTTCGTTTCGCAGGCCGACAAGAACCCAACCTGGACGATCATGGCGCTAGCATGGCGGACCGCCGAGCGTATCGTGGAGTTGCGCCGTGCAGGCGAGCTGTGAGGAGCGACGACTGCGGAGGTGTCTTCGATGAACGAATTATCCAGGCGCGAGTTGTTGCGGTTGGTCCTGGCTGCGCCGCTCGCTGAACTGGCTCTCGGGATCGCCGATGTGGAACAGGCTGCCAGAGCGGCTGGGGCAGCTCTAGAGCGTTATACGATGGGTGGAGAACAGTATCGGCCGCGTCACTTCGACCAGGCGCAATGGCGAACGGTGCGGATACTGGCGGACATGGTGATCCCACGGGATGCTCGCTCGGGGAGCGCTACCGATGCAGGTGTGCCGGAGTTCATGGACTTCATGCTAGGCG
>DATMBI010000075.1:0-2226 GCA_035559375.1 Gemmatimonadaceae bacterium
CTTCCTGCTGGTCAATTGCAGAAAGGCCGACGAGTCCACGATGCCACTGCGTACCAGGGCCAAGTCGGCGTAGTAATCGGTTATCCCCTCGCTAACCCACAGCCAAGGGGTGGGCTGCGGCCGATCGTACACATATGGAACTAGCTCCGCTGGACGCATACGCTTCACGTTCCAGAGGTGCACGATCTCGTGCGCGGTTATCGAGGGGAACACCGGGTTGCCGATGATGAACGGCGTGTAAATACCGACGTGCGAGTTCTGGTGCTCGAGCGCGCTCGCGCCCGCGTACGCGGAGTCGAACACGATAAGGATAGAGTAGTGCTCGTAAGGCAGTTCTCCGAACACTCGCGTCATCGGAGGGATCATTCGCTGGACCTGCTCCCAGAACTGCCGCCGCGATTCGCCCGCTAGCTGACCGGTTGGATACGTCGCTAGGCGAACCCACTTCCCCTCGACCTGGGCGCTGTCGAGATCGAGCTTGCCTACGAAGAACGGCATGTCTACGAGATCGTGATAGTTGCCCGCGCGGTAGGTTCGAGGCCGAGGGCCGCTGCCCATCCCGGTTACCACCTGCCAGTCGGGCTCGCTTTCGACGGTGACCGCAGCTTCGTACGAGGCGCGGCCCTCCGGATACAGAAAAACGTTAGTACCGTTGAAGAAAACGAAGTCGTCGCGCGACCAGGCCATAGCGTTGTCCAGCGAATCTGCCATGTACGAAAAACGCACGGTCACGCGTCCAGCACCGTTGGGGAAGATCCGCCAAGTGTCGTAGTCCCACTTGTCCCAGCGAAGCGGAGTACCGCCTGCACTAGCATCGAAATCCCGCACCCAGCGCGCGAAGTTCGAGATCTCGTAAGCCCCGGGCGTCCATGCAGGAAGCGAGAGAAGTACGGGCTCGCGGGCGCTTCCAGTGGTTGCGAACTCCATCTTCACGTGCAGCAGCCGCCTCGCGGCGCTGCTGCGATCGAATCGAATCGTGTATTGGACATCGCTTACCGGAGCTGACAGTGCGGGAGGCGTGCCGCTGCGCTGCGCCGAAAGTGACGGCGCGAAGAGCAGCGAGAGCAAGAACAATCGCACCCTGGGTTGCATACTTCCCTCGTTTGGCCGTGGCATGTTGCTTAGAAACCGAAGTCTAACACGGAGCTCGCTCCTTGGGGATGCAACAGGGTAGCGCTGCCCCCGCCACCCGTCGCATCTTGGCTGGTGTCTCGACGGACCCAGCACACTTACGGAAGGAAACGATGATTCGATACTGCTTGCTCTACTTGGTCATCGCTGCCCGCCAGTTGGCGGCCCAGCCCGCCGATCTCATCGTGACCAACGGCAGGATCTATACGGTGGACCAGAACCGCCCCCTCGTGGAAGCCATGGCTGTAAGGGACGGGCGGATCGTTTTTACCGGCCCTGCGCGCCTGGCGATGTCACTGCGAGGCGAGCGCACGCAAGTCATCGACCTGAGTGGCCGCACTGTGATCCCGGGCATGATCGATGCTCACGCTCACTTGCTCAACCTGGGGAACGCACTGCGGAACGTGAACCTGGTAGGCACCGCCTCTTACGAGGAGGTCATCGCACGAGTCGTCGAGCGGGCTCGTCAGGCTGCACCTGGGACATGGATCCTCGGTCGCGGCTGGGACCAGAACGACTGGCCTGACACTCGGTTCCCGGTGCACGACGCACTGTCCCGCGCTGTGCCCGACAACCCCGTACTGCTCACCAGGATAGACGGGCATGCAGCGCTGGCGAACGAGGCTGCCCTCAGAGCCGCCGGAATCACAGCACGAACGCAGGACCCGCCGGGTGGCCGTATAGAACGCAAACCGGACGGATCCCCCTCGGGGGTGCTGGTGGACCGAGCCATGGCGCTAGTGTCGCGCGTCGTGCCGCCGCCTACTCGCACCGAGCAACGCGAAGCCATACTAGCCGCGATCCGAGAGACTGCCCGCTGGGGTCTGACGGGGATACACGACGCCGGGGTGCCACGCGGTATCATAGACATCTACGAAGAGCTGGCGCGCGAAGGGCGTTTCGACTTGCGCAATTACGTAATGATCGCGAGCGACGACTCGACCCTAGCTCACTACCTGCAAAGAGGACCGCAGAACGGCCTCTACGACAATCGCATCTGGATTCGCGCTATCAAGATCTCGTCCGACGGTGCTCTGGGTTCCAGGGGTGCGGCACTCTTGGAGCCGTACAGCGACGACCCGGCTAACACCGGCC
>DATMBI010000076.1:0-4242 GCA_035559375.1 Gemmatimonadaceae bacterium
GTGGCATTCACCAGCGCGCGCTTCGCGGCCATGGGCTTCAATCGCATCGTGGACCGCCATTACGACGCGCGCAATCCGCGAACGGCGAGGAGGGAACTCCCCGCCGGCACGCTTTCCCTCCGTGCTGCGGCGCTATCGGTGGCCGCCGCTGCGGCGATCTTCGTCTGGTCTGCTTGGCAGATCAACCCACTCTGTGGATGGCTCTCGCTGCCGGCGCTCTTCTGGGTACTGTTTTACAGCTACACGAAACGCTTCACTCGCTGGTCCCATGTGGTGTTGGGGATCAGTTTGGCGATAGCACCGGTGGGTGGCTACCTGGCGATCGCGGGGCGCTGGGGTTCCCCGTGGTGGATGCTGCTAGCGCTGGCACTGGCGGTGGCAACATGGGTGGCTGGCTTCGACATACTGTACGCCTTGCAAGACCGGACCTTCGACTTGGAACAAGGCTTGCACTCCATTCCGGTGGCGTTAGGCGTGGCTGGTGCGATCCGCGCTAGTAGGCTGCTGCACGTAGTCACCGTCGTGGCGCTGGCCGCGGTCGGCGTGGCTCTTCCAGCCGGTCCCGTCTACGTAGCCGGTGTCGTCGTCGTGGCAGCACTGCTCTGGTACGAGCACCGGCTGGTCGTCCCCACGGATCTCTCGCGCCTGGATGCTGCCTTCTTCACGATGAACGGAGTCATCTCTATCGTCTTCTTTCTTTTCGTCCTCGCCGAGCGAATTTGGCGCCATTGGAGCGGCACCGTTCCCTTCGCTGGCCACGCTTCGTTGAGTCCGTGAAGAACCAGCGGCCGTTGGTACTGGCGATTACCGGGGCATCGGGTGCGCCCTACGGAGTGAGGCTCCTGGAGGCGTTGCTGGCGCTAGAGCAGAGAGTATGGCTCATCGTGTCGGCGCACGGTCTCCGACTTCTCGAAGCCGAGTGCGGTATCGGTTCTCTAGAAGCGTGGGGCTCGAAATGCGGCGAACGCTGGGAGAGGCTGGTAACCGTGTTCGACGACCGGGATAGAGGCGCACTCCCGGCTTCGGGGTCGGTTCCAACCGCAGGGATGGTCATATGTCCTTGTTCGATGGGGACGGTGGCTGCAGTGGCGTTAGGCACGTCACGTTCCTTGGTGGAGCGTGCAGCCGACGTAACTCTCAAGGAACGCCGTCGGCTGGTAGTCGTCCCTCGCGAGACCCCGCTCAGCGAAGTGCATCTCGAAAACCTGCTGCGGCTAGCACGTTTAGGTGTACAGGTTATTCCGGCGATGCCTGGCTTTTACCACCGTCCCTCGCGGGTGGACGAGCTAGTGGATTTCGTCGTAGCTCGAGTGCTGGATCACCTGGGCCTCGAGCACAGTCTGGGTCGTCGCTGGAGCGGCAGCCACCGAGACAGCGACTGAGGTCTCAGAACCAGCGCTTGGTGCGGCGCAGCTCTTCCGGGTGGCGTCGGAACCAGCTGGTGACGAGCAGAACCTCGTCGATCTCGTGGACAGGCAAGGCCCGAGGAGCGGGCGCATCACCGCGCAACGTGTTACGCGCCAGCTCTACCAACGCTCGTGCCTCCGGCGCGCTTCGTGGGGCCGGCACCTCGGCTCGAACCACACCACGCCGAATTAGATAGACGCGATCCTCGCCACCGAAACCGCTCACATGGTAACTGAACGTCAGCTCTTCCACGGCGCAGCGTAGTGCCTCCATTCGATCGCGAAGCTCCTGCAATCGCGCCAGCTTGTCGCGCAAGAGCGCGGCACGCTCGAACTGGAGCGCTTGGCTAGCGGCCAGCATGGCTCGCTGCAGCGATTCAAGTGGCGCGCTGTAGGTGCCCTCTAGGAAAGCCTTCGCCAGAGCGACACGCCTAGCGTATTCTCCCGCAGTGACCGCGGCAATACACGGCCCGCAGCATTTACCGACCTCGAAGCGAATGCACCCTGCTGGGCGTTTCGGCAGATCGAAGATCTCGCTCTGGTCGGCGAAGCGCATCCGGGCATCGAACGTACAGTCGCGGAGGCCGAGGGCGTCGCTCAGTTCGCGGAGCGACTCGGCCAGCCGTGCTGCGCCCAGAAAGGGGCCATAGACCGTTCGAACCCGTGTTCCGCCTGTTCCACGAAGCACAGTCAGCCTGGGTGCCCTGCCGGCCGTGATGGCCACGAACGCATAGTGCCGAGCGTCGCGCTTCAAGGCCACGTTGAGCCGTGGCCGCAGCCGCTTGACCAAGCGCAACTCGGCCAACAGAGCGGCGAATTCACTCGGGACGTATGTCCACTGGATAGCGGCCACCTCGCGTACGATTCGCGCGCTTTTTTCCTCGGGGTAGCGCGCCCGGAAGTAGCTCAGCAACCTGTTGCGTAGCGATTTGCTCTTCCCGACGTACAGCACCTCGCCCTCGGCCCTCGACATCCAGTAGACACCGGGGCGGTTCTGGGCAGCGGCAAGAATCGCCTGCCGCAGTGCCTCCAGCGACCCCGTGGCCATGGCACCAGGCGCCGGTTCTAACCCTAACGCTGGCACCGGTAGCAGAAAACGCTGGACCGGCCGTCTATTGCGTGCGTGCTGGCCAGTTGTGTGCCGCAGCGGCGGCACGGCATCCCCGAACGTCCGTAGACAGCCAGTTGAAACACGTAGTTGCCTCTCTGGCCGAACGCGTCCCGATAGTCGCGGAAACTCGTACCCCTGTGGCGAATGGCATTTCGTAGCACTGTCACGACAGCATCGCGCAAGCGCACGGCCTCGTCCGGCGTCAGAGACGCGGCAGGACGCGATGGATCCAACATCGCCAGCCAAAGCGCCTCGTTGGCGTAGATGTTGCCCACTCCCGCAATGCGGCGCTGATCCATGAGGAACTTCTTGAGCGGCGACCTGGATCGAACCGCAAGGGCCAACAGCCGCTGGGCGTCGAACGAAGAGTCGAGCGGCTCTACGCCCAGACGCGCATCGAACCTTGCAAAGGCACGCTCGTCGAAAAGCGTTACAGTACCCAGCCTGCGCACGTCCCTGTACGCGAAACAACGGCCGCCTTCCAACTCGAACAACACGGCTCGGTAGGGATCCGCCCGCGCCTTCGCGTCATCGAGAACGAAACCTCCTGTGAAGCGTGGCTGGACGACCAACCGGTCTTTGCTGCTCAGATCCAACACGGCGCACTTGGCGCGCCGCCAGGCGCCCTCGATCACTACTCCCGCTAGCCGCCTGCGAAACGCAGCGGCGCTCACTAGCCGCAACACGTCGGGCCGGCGCACCGCCACGCGCACAATTCGCTTCCCGGCGAGTTGCTCGGCCAAACCGCGGGCCATGGTCTCGACCTCAGGAAGTTCGGGCAACTCGCTGCACCTCCCGCCAGCCGATGTCGCGGCGGTAATAGCGGCCTTCGAACGACACGGATTCCGCAGCTCGAATGCTTAGCTCTCGCGCTTCCATGAAAGATGGAGCAACGGCGGTGGCGGCGATAACCCTACCACCAGCCGTGCGCAGCACGCCGTCGGCCGTGCGTCGCGTTCCCGCATGGAACAGCAACGCCCCCTCTGCTCCCTCTCCGACCGATATTGCATCGCCGATTCGCGGCTGGCCGGGATAACCAGCCGCAGCTACGACCGTGGTCACTGCGGCCATGCTCAGAAACTCGAGTTGCGGAGCCTCTGAGAGTCCCCCGATCCGGGAACACGCCAGCAAGAAGTCGACGAGCCTGCTCCGAAGCAGTGGGAGCACGACTTCGGTTTCGGGATCCCCGAAACGGCAGTTGAACTCCACGACCTTTGGCCCGGAATCGGTTAGCATCAGCCCGCAGTAAAGAAGTCCGGTAAACGGGCATCCTGCCCTGGCCATCGCCGCGAGAGTAGGTGTCACTATCCGTTCCGCTACCTCGTCCAACACGTTCTGATCAGCGATGCTCACAGGCGAGTAGGCGCCCATACCGCCGGTATTAGGCCCGCGGTCGCCCTCGAGAAGGCGCTTGTGATCCTGGGCTGGGAGCATCAGCCGGAAGTGGAGTCCGTCGCTGAGTGCAAAAACGGACAGCTCCTCGCCCTCCATGAACTCTTCCACCAAGACCTCGTCTCCCGCTTCGCCGAAGCTGCGCGCCACCAACACCTCCTCTATGGCGGCCTCGGCCTCTGCGATGGTGGAACAAACGGTCACCCCCTTTCCGGCAGCGAGACCAGACGCCTTGATCACCAGCGGTGCACCCAACTGGCGCGCGGCGCTACGCGCCGAGGTGGCGTCCCGGTGCCAGGTTGCACGCGCAGTGGGAATACTGGCGGCCAGCAT
>DATMBI010000077.1:0-5245 GCA_035559375.1 Gemmatimonadaceae bacterium
GAGTTCGTGCTCGGTGACTACAAGCGCGATCCGTCGACAGGCGTACCTCTCACCGACGTCGAGGGGCGCTACTTGCCGGCGGACAGCGTACGCACGCGCTACGACAGCGAGCTCGTCAGGGCGCGGCGCACGCACGTCGAAGACTGGATTTCCATGTTGATCTTCAACCACCTGTTCGCAGGTGCCGATGCCTTTGTGGCGTCGCTACTCTGGGATCTGCCTGCCAGAGTCGAACTGCGTCTCCACCCGAAAGGGGCGAGCGTGGGTGTACGAATCGGTCGCTAGTGCACACCCTGTTCTGGCGCCTGGCTATCCCGGTATTCCGGCCTGGGAAGCGCAGCCAACGCTGTCCTTCTGCCCCACGCGCGCAGCTCGATACGGTCCTCCGACACGTGCAGGTACGTCGAGCCAGCCAGCCATGCTCCGGCGTTGGCGTAGATCCTTCCACTTTCGGTGCGCTCCAGAGCGGCCACGTGCGAATGGCCCAGAACCAGCAGCTCGAGATCCATTCGCTCCGAAAGAATTCGGCGCGCCGCGGCCGCGAGCCCAGCACCGTTGTCACGAGCCGAGTGTGACCTGCTGGCAGACGCGGTCCCTAACGCCAAGCGCGTAGCCCAGTCAGCTGGAATCAGGCGGAACGCAGCCATGGACCAGGGGTGGCGCACGATCCCACGCAGAATGCGATACCCCCTGTCCTCGCGAGGGCGTAAGCCGTCCCCGTGCTCCACCCGGGCCAGCCAACCGGCCATGCGCCCCTCCCAGCCCGCCGTGCGATAGTCCACACCGACGTCTTGTCTGAGAACGCTCCCACCCCAGCAATCGTGGTTCCCGGCAATCCACACGACCGGTAGTCCCTTTTGGACCAATTCTGCTAGAGCGGCGAGCACCCTGAAGCCGACTCGTGGGATCACGTCATGCCACTCGAACCAAAACTCGAAGAGATCCCCATTCACTACCAGGGAACCTCCCTCCTGTCCCACGTGCTCCAAAAAGCCCAGCAGCGAGCGCTCGACCCCGGAGGTGGCCGGTCCGAGATGAGCGTCGGAAACGATGTAGCAGGGTGCCGGTAGCACGGCCACAGTTTACCGTGGCATTCGTCTCTTTACAAACTGGTCGAGCGCGGTCATCTTCGCGCCCGATGCTACGTGGACGGTGGGACGGCACCTCGGGGCGTCGCTACGGAAAAGCTATTGTCGATGTCGGAAGAGACCGGGAGGCCGTTACCTCGGAGCGATCCTGATCGGGCTCTGGCGGTAGTGGGGTTCTTCGAGCACGTGACTGAACTCCGCGTGCGCTACGCGGAGACGGATCAGATGGGAGTCGTATACCATTCCCACTACCTGGTGTGGTGCGAGGTGGGGCGAACCGAATTGATGAGAGCCATCGGCATGCCCTACGCAGCCCTAGAGCAGCGCGGCTGTGCCCTGGCTGTGGCCGAGGCGAGTATCCGCTACCATGCCGCCGCGCGCTACGACGACACGGTACGCGTGAGGACAACCCTGGCATCCGTAGGCTCGCGGGCTGTTACGTTCGAGTATGTGGTCGAGAACGCTGCTACGGAGGAACGGCTGGCAACCGCTCGGACGACACTGGTACCGATCGACAGGTCGCAGCGGGCGACCCGTCTCCCCTCGGCAGTCAGAGAGGTACTCGCTCGTTACGCTGCGTCCTAGCACCCTCGCCATGCTTGCGCTGGTGGCGGCCTCGTGCGCGTCGTTGCCGCGAGCACATTCTCCTTGGGGCGCTCCGACTAACAGGCCGTTACCGGAGACGGCTTTGCCGCCGGGTTACCAGCGGATCGTCTTTCGTTGGGATTACCGAGAGCGAGTCTTCTCGGCCCGCGGCGAAGGGGTGGCGCGTATCGCACCGCCCGATTCCATGAGACTCGACTTCTTTCTCGAGAACGGCTCGGCTGGTGGGAGCGCCGTCGTGATCGGGGATTCCGTCTTTCTACCTGGGGGCGAGGCTCGCCGGTATCTCCCCCCGGCAGCAATGCTGTGGGCGGCTCTGGGAGTCGTGAGCGTTACGGCGGAGGATACGTTCGTCTATGTACGCGGGGACACGCTGGAGGCCGAACTCGGGAGGCCTCGCCTCTGGCAGCTCGTGTACGGTCCGTCAGGTCTCGTGGCCATGCGGCGGGTCGTGAAGGACCGTATAGTGGAAGAATTGCAGCGGCCCGATTCGCAGCGAGTAGTGTATTCACAACGAGGTCGCATCCTGCGACTGGAAATCGTCCGTCGTAGCAGAGAGACTTATTTCGATGCAGCGATTTGGCGCCATTAGCTTGGTCCTCTTGCTGAGCGCGGGGTGCTTCTATAGCCTCTCGGGTGGGGGCGGGGTGCCGGGCCATATCAGGACCGTTGCGGTGCTGCCTTTCGAGAACGAGACGCCTAACGCCGAGCTGCCGCTGGAGCTCCAACTGGAGCTGCGCAAAGCGCTGCAGAACCGGTTGGGGTTGCGCGAGGCACCGGAGGGTAGAGCTACCGCTGTGGTGCGCGGAACCGTCACCCGCTACGAGCCTGACGTGCCGGTCGGGTACAGCGCGGACCCGGCACGTGCCAACACAGCCAGGCGGCGCGTGCAGGTCGCGGTGGACGTAGTGGTTCTGGACCAGGTAACCGGCCGCACTCTATTCGAACGCAAAGGTCTGAGCGCCGAGGGCGAGTACGCGGAACGTGCCGAAGCCAGCGGGCGGCGCCAGGCCATACTGCGCCTGGTGGACGATATAATCGAGGGAATGCAATCCCAATGGTGACGCGGCATCCGGGTAGGGCGCGCTTGGGCTGTTTGCTGGCGCTGCTCCTTCTGGTTGCAGCTGGTTACTTCGCGGTCAACATCGGCGAGGTTTTTTATCGTTACGCCAGGCTGCGAGACGCGATGGAGCAGGAGGCGCGTTTCGCCGAACTGCGTAGCGACTCTGCGATCGTGGCGCGGCTTCAGGCGCTAGTGGACACTCTCGGTCTACCGGAGGCCGCGTCCAGGTTCCGCGTTAGGCGTACGGCCAGTAGGATCGCGATCTCCACTGCGTACGTTGAACTCGTGGAACTACCGCTTTTCGTGCGAGAGTTTCACTTCAGCCCTCGTGTGGAGCGAGAGTTTTGACCTACGATCCCAGGCGGAAAATCATGACCCTGGAGGCGGCTTCGGCTTGGCGTGCCGCTCAGCGGGGATCTGTCGTTTTCACGAACGGTGTTTTCGACATTCTGCACCCTGGCCATGTCGAGCTCCTGGTACGTGCTCGCCAGGCTGGCGATAGTCTGCTGGTTGCCGTCAACAGCGACGCGTCCGTGCGGCGGCTCAAGGGACCGGGACGCCCGGTGCGTAGCGCAGCGGAACGAGCCTTCATGGTCGCCGCACTGGAGGCAGTGGATGCCGTTACGGTTTTCGAGGAGGATACGCCTGCCACTTTGGTCCGCGCTCTTCAGCCTGACGTGCTAGTGAAAGGCGGGGATTACACGATCGACACAGTGGTGGGAGCCGCCGATGTCCTGGCGAGGGGTGGCGAGGTGATCATCGTACCCTTGCTGCCGGGGTACTCGACTACCGGACTCATCTCGATGCTGCGTGAGGGAAATCGTGCCGAGGACTGAGAGGGCGCGCGGTGAGCTGCGGCCGGTGACGTTGGAGCGCAAGGTGATGCGCTACGCAGAAGGATCGTGTCTGGCGGCATTCGGAAATACTCGCGTTCTCTGTGCTGTTTCTGTCGAAGAAGGAGTACCCGAATGGCGGCGCGGCAGTGGAAAGGGCTGGATCACTGCCGAGTATTCGATGTTGCCGCGGGCAACGCGTACACGTACCGAGCGCGAGCAGTCGTTCGGTGGCCGGGCTCGTGAAATCCAGCGATTGGTGGGCCGCAGCCTGCGTGCGATGCTGGACGATTACTCGTTCGGTGAGTACACGCTGCGTGTCGATTGCGATGTGCTGGAAGCCGACGGCGGTACGCGCACCGCCGCCGTGACAGGGGCCTGCGTGGCTGTGATCGACGCCTTCGATCGGATGATGCGAGAGGGGAAGATCTCGGCCTCTCCTGTACGCCGTAGGGTGGCTGCAGTGAGTGTCGGGATCGTGGATGGAGTTCCGCATCTCGATCTCGATTACGAGGAGGACGCAAGGGCCGAGGTGGATATGAACGTGGTGATGAGCAGCGAGGGGCGTTTTGTCGAGGTGCAGGGTACTGGTGAGCGCGGCACGTTCGGGCGAGGGGAGTTGCTGGAGCTGATCGACTTGGCCGTGGTTGGGATACGGGAACTCGATTCCTTGCAGCAGGCCAGCTTGGGTCTATGAGCGGAGCACCGCTACTGCTAGCCACACGCAGCGGCGGCAAGCTCAGGGAGTTGCGGCCCGCTTTTTGGCGAGCTGGCTACGGTGTAGTCGGCCTGACCCATCTGGGTATCCCCGTATTGGGAGAGGAGGAGGCACTGGAGCGATTCGCAACGTACGAGGAGAATGCGTTGGCGAAGGCGCGCTTCTTTCGCGATTTGACGGGACTGGCGGCAGTTGCGGACGATTCGGGGATCGAAGTCGTTGGGCTGGGCGGGGCACCAGGTGTGAGGAGCAAGCGCTGGTCGTACGGGGGCGTGTTGCAACGCGGGGTACTAGACGGAGCGTTACTCGATGCGGCCAACAACAGGCGCTTGGTGGACGAAGTTCGGCGCTTGACGGATCGTCGTGCGCGTTACGTGTGCGCGGCCGCGTACTGTGGTGAAGGAGTGGAGTTCGTGGTGCGGGGCGTTGCCGAGGGGAGCGTAGTGCTGGAAGGGCGTGGCAGCGCTGGCTTCGGGTACGATCCCTACTTTTTGTCGGACGAACTCGGGCGGACGTTCGCGGAAGTCAGTGCTGGTGATAAGTGGGCGGTAGGTCATCGTGGTCGTGCGTTTCGTTTGCTCGTCGAGGAGCTGAGTAAGCGACGTTGACATTTGGTCGCTTCAGGATACAATTCCAAGTTCCTCGGCGGGGCGTAGCGTAGCCCGGTATCGCGCCTGCTTTGGGAGCAGGAGGTCGCCGGTTCAAATCCGGCCGCCCCGATGTGGTGGCGAGTCCGGCAGGGGATTCGCGCCAGTAGCTCAGTTGGATAGAGCATCAGCCTTCTAAGCTGAGGGTCGGGGGTTCGAATCCCTCCTGGCGCGCCATTGGCGGAGTGGTGTGACCTGCTCCGTTAGCTCAATTGGTAGAGCAAGCGACTCTTAATCGCTAGGTTGATGGTTCGAGTCCATCACGGAGCATTAGAGGTTGACGACGCAGGAAG
>DATMBI010000078.1:0-7234 GCA_035559375.1 Gemmatimonadaceae bacterium
AACGCGATCATACCCACACCGACGTTGAACGTCCGCAGCATCTCGGAGTGATCTACGCGCCCAGCGCGCCGAAGTACAGCGAAGACGTTAGGCATCCTCCAGGAACCGAGCTCGATCTCCACATCGAGCGAAACCGGCAAAATCCGCGGGAGGTTGCCACTGATGCCGCCGCCAGTGATGTGCGCCAGCGCGTGGATCTCGCGGAGCAGCGGCCGGAGCGCCTCCAGGTACGACCGGTGCACGCGTAGCATCACGTCGGCCACAGTGGCACCATCCTCGCCGGGGAACGGGTCGTCCCAGGAAAGCCCCAGCCGCTCTTGCACTATGCGGCGTGCCAGCGAGTAGCCGTTGGTGTGCAGGCCGCTGCTAGCCAACCCCAAAACGAGGTCGCCGGCCTGTGCTCGCCGAGGGCCCAACAGATCGTCCTCGTCGACGCTGCCGACGATAAAGCCAGCCAGATCGTAGTCGCCCGGTGCATACATGCCGGGCATCTCGGCAGTCTCGCCACCCAGAAGAGCGCACCCATTCTCCCTGCAGGCAGCGGCGACACCGCCGATCACCCGCTCGGCCACTCCAGGATCCAGCTTGCCGAACGCGATATAGTCGAGGAAGAAAAGCGGTAGCGCGCCCTGAGTGAGAATGTCGTTCACGCAGTGGTTCACCAGATCCTGACCCACCGTGTCGTGGCGCCCGGTCTCGATAGCTATCTTCAGTTTAGTGCCCACTCCGTCGGC
Source organism: Gemmatimonadaceae bacterium (assembly GCA_035559375.1). Taxonomy (GTDB): domain Bacteria; phylum Gemmatimonadota; class Gemmatimonadetes; order Gemmatimonadales; family Gemmatimonadaceae; genus DATMBI01. Next base: position 735 of record DATMBI010000078.1, read on the forward strand.
ACTAGCCACGAGCAGCGCGCGCTCTGCCATAGGAGCGCGGTACAGCCCTCCGAAAGAACCGAACTCGCCCACCACACCAGCGGTTCGGGTAGAATCCACCAGCGCCCGCATGCGGCGCTTGGCTGCCTCTGCCGCGGCGATATCTACGCCGGCACTGCGATAGTCGAGAGATGAATTCACTGGCCTAGCTCCTCTTCGAAGGCCACCAACTTGCGAAACTCTTCCAGACGGTGCGCGATATCGGCCAAGCCGATCTCCACCAGCCTTTCGATCGAAAAACGCTCCACCGCGAACGAACCTAGCGCCGAACCGTAAACTACAGCCCGCCGCATGGCTTCCTCGTCCATACGGCCCGTGCGAGCAAGATAACCCATGAACCCCCCGGCAAACGAATCGCCCGCACCGGTCGGATCGAAGACCTCCTCCAGCGGGTAGGCGGGAGCGAAGAAGACGGAATGGGACGAGAACATGTACGCGCCGTGCTCGCCTTTCTTGATGACGACATAGCGGGGGCCGCGGGCCAATATCCAGCGCGCCGCACGCACCAAGTTGTACTCCTCGGTGAGCTGGCGCGCTTCGCTGTCGTTGAGGAGTAGGATATCGACACGGGAGAGCAGCTCCAACAGCTCCGTGCGCCGGCTCTCGATCCAGAAGTTCATCGTGTCGCACGCCACCAACTTGGGGCGTTCCACCTGCTGCAGCACGTCCAGCTGCAGCCGGGGATCTATGTTCGCCAAGAACACGTACGGCGCTCTCCGGAACGAGTCCGGTATTCGCGGTTTGAAGCGCGAGAATACTCCTAGACGTGTCTCCAGCGTCTCGGCAGCGTTGAGGTCGTGCCGATAGCGCCCCCGCCAGCGGAACGACTCGCCGTCGGCGCACTCGAGGCCCGACAGGTCCACTCCACGCTGGCGCAGCGGTTCCAATCGCTCCAATGGGTAATCGTGGCCCACCACTCCCACGAGCTGCACGGGAACGAGGTGCGACGCAGAGGCCGAAAAAAAGGTGGCCGACCCACCTACCGCATCGTCCACCCGCCCGAACGGAGTTTCCACGGAATCGAGCGCTACCGAGCCGACCACCAGGACTACCGACATCAGTGCCATCCCCGCAGGAAGCTATAGAGTCGTAGCATTACATACGCTCCGGCGCGGAAATCCCCAGCAACGACAATCCGTTGCGCAGCACCACCTGCGCCGCGCGCGCTAACACGAGCCTAGCCTCGCGCACACCTGGCGGTGCCTCCAACACCCGGTGCTGGTGATACCAGTTGTGCACCTGCCGAGCAGTCTCGTGTAGATAGGCAACCAGACGTTGCGGTTCGCGGGCGGCTGCTGCCCCTTGTACGATCTTGGGAAAATCGATCAGCGCGGCGGCCAAGTTGCGTTCGACTTCCTCGCCCAGACAGCCGAAGTCCACACCACCGGCGCTGATGGCGGTGGCATCTATGCCGCCGACCCTGAAGATTCCGCACATTCTGGCGTGCGCCATCTGGATGTAGTAAACGGGGTTCTCTTCCGAATGCTGTACCGCTAGATCGACGTCGAAGACCAGGGGCGAGTCCGCTTTGCGCATCAGGAAAAAATAGCGCACAGCGTCACGCCCGACCCAGTCGATCAGATCTCGCACCGTCACATAGCTCCCGGCGCGTTTGGAAATCTTCACCTCCTCGCCGTGCCGCGTGACGGTGACCATCTGGTGGAGTTGATACTCCGGGTAGCCCTCGGGGATTCCCAGCCCCAGTGCCTGCAGCCCGGCACGTACCCGAACCACGGTGCTGTGGTGGTCGGCACCTTGCACGTTAAGGGCGTGGCGGAAGCCGCGGCGCCACTTGTGTACGTGATACGCGACGTCCGGCACGAAATAGGTGTAACTTCCATCGGACTTGCGCATCACGCGATCTTTGTCGTCCCCGAATTCGGTGGTCCGTAGCCAGAGCGCGCCATCTTTCTCGTAGGTGTAGCCGCTGCGCTGCAGCAGCTCCACCGTTTCGGCCACCAGCCCGCACTCGTACAGCCAGGACTCGAGCGTGTAGACGTCGAACTCGACACCGAAGGCCTGCAGGTCGCGATCCTGCTCCTGGCGCATCATGTCGACCGCGAAGCGGCGCACCCGATCCAAGTCGCTACCCTCCGGATCGTCAGGATGGGCATCCCGGTAACGTTCGGCGATCTCCGTCACGTACTCGCCATGGTAACCGCCTTCGGGAAGCTCCAGCGGGTACCCAAGTAGCTCGCGTAGCCTGGCTCGCACAGAGAGAGCCAGGTTGTCTATCTGCGCCCCAGCGTCGTTGTAGTAGTACTCGCGCGTCACCCGCCAGCCGGTCCACTCCAGTAGCGCTGCGATAGCGTCACCCAGCGCTGCCTGGCGCCCGTGCCCTACGTGCAGTGGGCCCGTAGGGTTGGCGGACACGAACTCGACGTTGAAGGGCTGGCCACCACCCTCCTCGCTGCGACCGTAGTTCGAGCCAGCCGCCAGGATATCTGCTAGCGGGCGCAGCGCTGCCCAGCTTTCGAGCTTGAAGTTGATGAAGCCCGGTCCGGCGACCGTGGCCTCACGAACCCCAGCCTCGCGGAGATCGAGATGCGCGACGATCGCCTCGGCTAGCTCCCGCGGCGCCCGGCGCATCGGTCTGGCTAGTACCATAGCCAGGTTCGTAGTCCAGTCGCCGAACGCAGGGTCGCGCGGGCGCTCCACGACGGGATCCACTGGTTCTGGCGCCCCTAACGAGCGCGCGGCCCTTACGAGAGCCTCGCGCAGCGCTCCCTCGGGGCTCATTCGTCTGTGCCCGTCTTCTTCGCAGCCTTGCCCTCGCCAGCGGAGCTCGAAGCGTCGCCGCCCTCGGCGGATTCCTGCTTGCGACGCAGGTCCTTCTTTCCGTCCTTGCCGTAGTCGGTGATGTAGAAACCGGAGCCCTTGAAGACCAAACCCGATCCTCCTGATATCTTGCGCTCCGCGTCACGCCCGCACTGCGGGCACGCCATGGTCGCTGCAGACGAGCTTATGGACAGGAAGAAATGCTCGAACTCATGCCCTTCCGGGCAGCGGTACTCGTAAGTCGGCACTCCCAACCCCCTTCTCCTGATCCAGACTTCGCAACTTAGCCAACTGTGGAACTGCTTTCAAGTAAACGACTTAGCTGGCCACTCACTGGTACACGGTATAGGACCACCGCTCGCCTTCCGGCGTCACTCGACTGGACGGTAACGCCCCCACACACTGGCCAAGGTGTCAGCGATCTCCCCTACCGTGGCGCGCGCTCTCACCGCCTCGACGATCAACGGCATCAGCGGCGGCAGCTGCTCGGCCGGCGCAGAACCGCCCTCCGGCCGCTCGTGATAGGCGGCGGCCGCTTCGCGCAAGAGCGCCAGCCGATCCCGCACCGCCGTGTTGTCCCGGCGCTGACGCAACTCCCGCGTGCGAGCTACCTGCTCCGCCTCCAAGGCAGCATAGTCGGGGCGCGGTAAGAGAGGCGGAGCCTCCTCGTCTTTGAAACGATTCACACCCACGACCACGATATTGCCGGCATCGACCTCCTTCTGCCAAGCGTAGGCGCTAGCGGCTATCTCTCGTTGGAAGAAACCCCGCTCGATCGCACGAGCAGCACCACCTAACGACTCGACTTGCATCAGTAACGCTTCGGCCCTCTTTTCCAGTTCGTCGGTAAGCGACTCGACGTAGTAAGACCCGCCTAACGGGTCCGCTGTACTGGCTACGCCGCTCTCGTACGCCAATATCTGCTGCGTGCGCAGCGCCAGCGTGGCTGCCTCCTTGGAGGGCAACGAAAGCGCCTCGTCGTAGCCATTGGTATGCAGCGACTGCGTGCCACCCAACACCGCTGCCAGCGCCTGTACCGTGACACGCACCACGTTGTTCAGCGGCGATTGGGCAGTCAGCGTCACACCGCCCGTTTGAGTGTGGAACCGCAGGCGACAACAGCTATCGGGAGCGGAAAAGCGCTCCCTCATGAGCCGAGCGTAGAACCTGCGCGCTGCCCTGAACTTGGCGACCTCTTCGAACAGATCGCTGTGCGCCGCGAAAAAGAACGAGAGGCGCGGCGCGAACGCCTCGAGCTCGAGGCCGGCGTCGAGCCCGCAACGCACGTACTCCAGCGCGTTGGCCATCGTGAACGCGATCTCTTGGACCGCCGTAGCGCCCGCCTCGCGTATGTGGTAGCCCGAGATAGAGATCGGGTTCCACTTGGGCACCTCCGCCGCGCAAAACCGAAAAATCTCGGATATCAAACGCAGGCTCGGTCCGGGCGGAAAGATGTAAGTACCGCGGGCGATGTATTCTTTGAGGATGTCGTTCTGGATGGTACCGTCGAGAGATTGGCGCGCCACGCCACGCTCCTCGGCCACGACAATGTACATGGCCAGCAGAATGGCAGCCGTGGCGTTGATAGTCATCGAAGTCGACACACGGTCCAGCGGGATCTCCGCAAAAAGGCGGTGCATATCCTCGACCGAGTCTATGGCGACACCGACGCGGCCGACCTCGCCCGCAGCCTGGGGTGCATCGGAGTCTATACCCATCTGCGTCGGCAGATCGAACGCAACCGAGAGTCCGGTCTGGCCAGCATCGAGCAGCGCGCGGAAGCGAGCGTTGGTCTCCTCGGCCGTCCCGTAGCCAGCGTACTGCCGCATGGTCCAGAGACGGCCCCGGTACATGGTGGCCTGCACACCACGAGTGAACGGGAACCGGCCGGGATCTCCCAGATCTCTCTCGTACTCGCCCTGCCAATCCTCGGGCCGGTACACCACGCGGACGGGGATCCCGCTGGGAGACGCCTTCTCGTCAGGTACTGTGCTCATACCCGGAAACTAAACGCCAGCGGCTTAGCGTGAAGGCGCACACCCTCACCGGGTGTGCGTCTGGTGCGCAAACGCTCCTACCGCCGCGAGACAGCAGCACTCTCGCCAGCTAGGAATTGTCGGGCCGTCTCCACATCGGCCTTGCTGCCGATGTAAAGCGGCGTGCGTTGGTGCAATTCCGTAGGCTGGATGTCGAGAATGTCCTGCGTTCCGTCTATGGCGGCGCCACCAGCCTGCTCTACTATGAACGCCAGCGGATTGGCTTCGTACAACAGCCGCAGCTTGCCACGTGGGCTCTGCTTGTTGGCGGGATACGCAAAGATCCCACCGCCCAAGAGATTGCGATGGAAATCAGCCACCAGCGACCCGACGTAGCGTTCGTTCATAGGCTTCTGCACGCCGTCCAACCCGCGGTAGCGTCGCATCAGAGCCCGCACTGGTTCGTCCCAGAGCTGCTCGTAGGCGTTGTTCACTGACAGGTAGCGCCCGCGCTCCGGAATCTTTATCTCCGGGTGAGAAAGAAGAAACTCACCGATAGACGGATCCAAAGTGAAGCCGTGGACCCCTTGGCCCGTGGTGTAGACCAGCATGGTGCTGGAGCCGTAGATGACGTAGCCAGCCGCTACCTGGCGCCGCCCGGGCTGCAACATGTCCTCCAACCGTCCTCGCGGCCCGCTGCTGATCTTGGGAAGTACGGAGAAGATCGTCCCCACGGGCACGTTGACGTCGATGTTGGAGGAACCGTCAAGTGGATCGAACAAAAGAACGTACTTGCCGCAGCGGAACTGCTCGGGAATGGGAATTATGTCGGGCTCTTCCTCGGACGCCATCGCAGCCAGCCGCCCACCGTGATCCATGGCCTTGATGATGATCTCGTTAGCGAGCACATCCAACTTCTGCTGTATTTCACCCTGGACGTTGGCAGTCTCCATCGAACCCAGCACGTCGGCGAGGCCGGCCTGACGGACTTTGGACGAGATCATCTTGGCCGCAAGCGCGATGTCGTAAAGAATGCCGGACAGTTCGCCCGTAGCTTGCGGAAACTGGCGCTCCATTTCGATGATGAAGCGCTCGATGGTTACCACGGACGTTGCGGTGTGCTTGACCACGCCTAGCTCCTTGTTCGTCGGACTGGTGTACTTGACCCGCCCTGAAGCTGCTGGCGACTGCAACGAGTGTGCAAGCAGGGAACGACCCCGAATTCTTTAGGAGCCCCTGGAGTCGCTTCTCCTCACGGTGCTCCGGGAGGAGGCAGGCGGAAACGCGTATCTTGCGTGCGCACCTCTACGGCGCCGCGACGAAACGCCACGACGGTGCTTCCGTCTATATCGCTTCGCAGCACCTGAGCGCCCACCGCAGTGAGGCCACGTAGGACGTCGCCGCTAGGGTGCCCGTAGAGGTTGTGGGCCCCGACGCTTACCAGCGCTACTAGGGGCCGCACGGCGGCGAGAAAGTCGTCGGTAGAGCTGGTGCGGCTTCCGTGGTGTCCGACCTTCAAGAGCTGGGCGCCGAGCTGGTCGCCGAAACGGCGGACCAGGGTAGCCTCCTGGCCGGCTTCGGCATCGCCGGCGAGCAGCACTCTCACCGCTCCATGTTCGACCGAGAGGACGAGGCTGGCTTGGTTGGCACCACCTGCCGAAGCTAGCTGGCTGTCGTCCGGAGCCAGGACTGACAGGCGGAGGCCGT
>DATMBI010000079.1:0-6004 GCA_035559375.1 Gemmatimonadaceae bacterium
CGGTTGGTCCGCCACGTCACAGCACCACTGTGACCGCGTCGCTCGGCGGCCGCGAGTACACCCAGGTCGCGCAGTACCGCCTCCTGATTATGGCGTATCTGATTCCCGCCATTTTCATCTCGCTCCTGATGACCGGGCACGTGGTCCCGCAGATCGGCCTTGGCAGGGAGCTCGCCGACGGAGCGAGTCGAGTTCGCGACGCTCGAGGTGCTGTGCGGGGTGCTCGGTTGTGAGGTCGGCGATACTATCCAGTATCTGCCCGAGAATAAGCGCGGTGGCTCCTGACTCCGAGTCCTGCCCGTTGGATCACTTGTGAGATCGCGGGTCCGTACCGGGTACGGGAAGGGGCACGCTGTGAACGATGGGCGGTCAGGGAAGGACTTAAGCGCGATTATCCGGGATGGGACGGCCATAGACCGAGCGATCGAGGCTGCACAGCGACGTGTAGCGCGCCAGCAGAAGTAACTCGGCATCCCGCGTGTGACTTGGCAGAACGGGCAAGTTGTAGAAGTCTCCCCCGAGAACATCGTGGTTTCAGAAGAAGACTAGGAGCAACCTCAGGAAGGCTGCCCGGCCCCTCTTGGCGGGTCGTGATCTCGCCACGGCTTCGGCATTTCCAGATGCTGTCGGAAGTGCCCTTCCCGCGGCCTACGCCTTCATGATGCTCGGACCGCGATCTAGCGCCCGTGCACTCCCGGGCTCAGAATAGGCGGAACTTGACGCGGTCGTCGGCTGCCAATGGAACGCCCTCGCAGCCGCTAGAAGCCCCTTAACCGTGGGATGTCGGCACTTGTATCAGGTTGAGGTTAAGCACGCCCTCGTGCGGTTCTGTTTCCAGCCGGCGAACGGCTGGAGAGTGACAGTTGATGTTGACTCGATGGAGCGGGCGAAAGGTGGAACCCACCTGCCAGACAAGGCCGAGCGTGCAGCCGGAGCCTTAGCCGGACTCCGCGAGCTCGGTGCCTCGCTGGGGCGACACAAGCTCTTCGGGCGCGTTGACCTCGTCGCTGAACACCCTACAAGGGGTACGCGGCTGCTCGAAGTCGAGGCTGACTCGTCGAGACAACGAGAACAGGCGATGTACTCCGCGCTCGGCCAGATCTTGCTTTCCATGAAGCTGCAGAGCCCCGACGTTCGCTATGGGCTCGCTGTTCCGGACTCGGCCGAGTGGATCAACCAGCTTCGCAAGATCCCTCCGACAATCGCTCAGAAGCTGTCCCTCGATCTGTATGCAGTGGGTAGCGACCACGTCCAGGTATTCGAGGCCGGTACCACCATTCCGGACTGGAGTCGAGGATGAGCGGCCCGTCACGCGCCGGGGAGCTCAGGCACTTGGAGCTGGGCTGTGGAAGCTAGAAACCGGTCGCTGCCTCAGTGGTTCGAGCGGATTCGCACACGGCAGATGTCCTTGCCTCGATTCCAGAGACTGGAGGCGTGGGGGCCGCGAGAGGTGGCGAACCTCCTAACGACCATTCTGCGCGGCCTCCCTGCCGGCGCTACGCTGATCCTTGAGGTCGGAGACCAGCTGCCGTTCGTTCATCGAGCCATGGTGGGAGCGCCCACTGAAGGCGAGCGTATCACGGAGTTGCTGTTGGACGGTCAGCAACGGCTCACCGCGATCTGGAGGGCGCTGACCGATGACTACCCGGACCACACATACCTGGTGTTTTTCGAAGACGACGAGGCGCTCGGGCTGACGAACGTTCCTACCGTGTACGGCCAGAGAAGGTGGAGCAAGAACGGGCAGCGGTTTCCGCAATGGGCCGACGATCCGGAACAGCTGTGGAGCCGGGGCTACATTCCCGCCCGCCTACTCCGTCCGGGCGACGTCGAGGACGAGGTCGATGCGTGGATTGACCGGATCTCAGGTGCCGATTTGCAGGAGGCGAGACGCATCGGACGAATCATCGCTGGGCTTCGGGCGAACGTGGCGCGCTTCAACCTACCGTTCCTGTCCTTGCCCGTGGGTACACCCAAGGAGGTAGCGCTCGACGTCTTCATCAAGATGAACACTAGCTCGGTGCCACTCTCGACTTTCGACGTGATTGTGGCCCAGCTCGAGGCGGAAACCGGACAATCCCTCCGGGATCTCGTGGATGCGCTCCACGGTGAGGTGCCCGATGCTGCGGAGTACCAGCCTCTTGAAGAGTGGGTGCTGGAAACGGCCGCCCTGATGCAGGGTAAACCGCCCAATCAAACAGGGTATTGGGCTCTTGATCTCAACCGGGTAGTGGACGAGTGGGATCAGTTGGTAGAAGGTGTCCGTGGCGCGGTTGGATTGCTGGGGGAGGAAGGCGTCTTCGACGCCGCCCGGTTGCCGACCGACGCGCCCCTCGGTGTCGTCGCCGCGCTGTGGCCCGACCTCCCAACCCAACCGGACGCTCTGGGGAATGCCCGCGTGACTCTGCGGCGATACCTGTGGCGTTCATTTCTGACCACGCGTTACGACCGCGCTGCGGCCACGGGCTCGTTCGCCGACTTCAAAGCGTTGTCCGCGTTCCTGAAAGGGGAAGGCAGTGACACGGACGTACCCATCTTCAACGAGGCGGTTCACCCCCTGCCCACCGAAGAAGAACTTCTGATGGCCGGGTGGCCCAAGAACCGTGGTATCCTGCCGCGTGGCATGCTGGCCCTTGCAACGCGGGCCGGCGCGCGCGATATCGCGGACGACGCGCGCGCAAGCCGCGCCCACGTCCGACAACGCGAGTACCACCACCTGTTTCCCCAGGCGCTGCTCCGGTTGGCGGACGTGAAGGAAAGGGATGTCTTCCGGGCTCTGAACTGCGCACTCATTACCTGGCGGACCAACCGTAGCATCTCAAGTAAGGAGCCCATCACATACCTCCGGGAGCGCGCTCGAGCTAACACGCTTGGGGAGCGGGACCTCGCGGAGCGCTTGCGATCGCACCTGGTCCCATATGAGGCCCTCGCGGTGGGTGGCTACGATCAGATGTCCTCCGAACAGCGGGTGGAAGCAATCGTGCGCGACTACGACGCCTTCGTCAAGCACCGTGCCCGGGTGGTGAGGGCAGCTATCCAGCAAGTTGCAGCCGGCAGGCATCTGGACCTTCAGGAGGCGTTTTCGGCGTGACCGGAACACCACCCATTTCGGTTCCCCGTATCGGGATGCTGGCCACGGTTCGCAACCGCCGCGGCCTGGTGACCGGCGTGGAGGCATTCGACTCGGGGCCTGACGGGCGGCTGCACCTCGTCAACATCGAGTACCTGGACGCCGACGGCTCTGCCGAAGACCGACTCCTCTGAGAACGTGAGCCCGCCGGGTCGCTGCTTGAGCCACCACCCTTCCCGCGGTGGACAACGCGCCGACCATGGCGCCCGAGGAGTTCGATGCCCTGGTCAGGGCCACCCGCTGGACGGCGCTGTCTCCTTACGTGGACCCGGAGGGCTCGGACGGCCCGCTGGAGGGCCTGCCCGTGACCTCGCCGTTTCTTGGCGCAATCTAGATCGAAGACTTTCAGCTCGTCCCCCTCTTGAAAGCGCTACGCATGCCGCGTGTCGCCCTGCTGCTGGCAGACGACGTGGGGCTGGGCAAGACGATCGAGGCCGGCCTCGTTCTGACCGAGCTGCTGCGCCGGCGGCGAGTACGGCGCGTACTGATCCTCTGCCCGGCATCCCTTCGCACCCAGTGGCGCGATGAGATGCGCCAGAGGTTCGCTCTCAGCTTTGACATCGTGGACCGGCAGGTGATCGTAGTCGTCCTGGTCCTCGGGCTCGAAGATCAGCTCCCCATCACAGCGCCAGGCTGGTGCCACTTCGCACCGTGAACCCCTCGGATTCGTCGCTTTCGATCCCGTGCAAATCGTGGGGAATCGCCTTGAAATCCGAGAACTTGCCGGAATCCGGGCCCTGACGCCGGCGGCCTGATAATCGTGAGGTCGGTGGTTCAACTCCACCAAGGCCCGTAATAAGCAGGTGTCAGGGATCAGGTGTCAGGGATCAGGTGTCAGGGATTGGGGTTAGCCCGCCATCAGAGTGATGAGCGGGCTTTTCTTTCGTAGTGAGACTGGCCGGTGGCGCCAATCGGCGGCGCCAATTCCCTTGAGTTAGAGACGCGCGCGGCGTGTGGCTTCCTCGGCCCATGCAACACGGCGATCCAATTCTGCCCAGCGCCGCCGCACCGCGGTTCGGAGCGGCGCGTGGCTCACCTGCCCAATCCAGCGATCCACCTCTGGGGTTGAGAAACCTGCCGGCAGCTCGACTTCGGGAAGGAATGAGAACCGCCGCCCCTTTCGTGCGGAAAAGTAAAGGGTGTCGAACACCGCCTTCTCAGGTGTTGCGATGTCGAAGTTGCCCGTCCTCCGGTAGGGGCTGAACCCCCCGAACAGCTTCGGCTCAATTCGGAGAAAGGTGTAACTGCCCACGGGCGTCTTCACCGCCGGCCGCTGCGAGGTCGTGACCACGTAAATCGTTTGGGGGATCTGCTCTATCATTCCGTGCAGGCTGAGGGCCGAGAGAAGCGACACGTATCCGCGTTCCCGCTCCGCAAACAGGTGCGGCACGACCGCGTAGGGCGAGAAGTCCGGGTGATTAGGGACGGCCCAAAGTCCGCGTCGAATACGCACAACCACGCCGTGTGCGAGGAGATTCCGAAGGTCACGCGAGACATTGGCAAGCGACACACCCGTACGCCTCATAACGTCGATCGTGCTGAAGATGGGCGAATGGGGGACCAGTTCGTTCCAGATCGCTTTTGCGACTTTGTTCATTGCTGCTCCTGCTTCTTCAACACGTTCTCGATCAGTGTTGCTGCCCGGAGGCGCATGTCATCCCAGGCCGGTTCGTTGCCGTATTGTGCCCGAGCCTCCTCACCCAGGAATTCGAAAACCTGACCCTCGTACTCCGCGTAGGTAATCCCGAGGGCTCGGGCTTGGGCCTCCTTGAGTTTGTTCTTGGAGATACCCTTTGCGAGAAACCGGAGGAGCTGATCCGGGGCCTGCTCCGGCACGAGCAGGTTGAGGTCGAAGATATCGCGCGCTTGGGCCTCACGTCGGCCGCCCAGAGCATCCACCTTCTGCCGAATCGCGGCTTCCCTCACATAATGCCGAACTTCGAATACGCTGATTCCATAGGTCTGCAGGATGTCAGCCGGTGGCGTCTCGACTTCCGCTTTGTCGCCAGCATGCCGATCGCGAAACGAGACCTCCACCTTCGTTGAGTACCGTATTCCACCTGCGACCATCACGCCAAACTTGTAGCGGAACGTGGTTTCTGTGTCCTTGTTGGGGCCCTCACCCGGGTCCAGTTCGCGGATACCGAAGCCTCGAAGGCGACGCATAAAGGCGGTGTTCTCGAACATGTCTTTGAGCCAGCGCCGAATGGCGGCCGATGCCTGCTCGGTTCCGTCAAGGTCCATGTCCTCCGAATAGCGCGCGCTTCCGAAGAAGAGGCGGAGGTTGACGCCGCCTTTGACCGTGATGCCCGTCCCCCTGCGGATTCCCGTTAGCTCCCGCAGGATCAACAGGTGTACGATTTCTCGGGCGGCGACGGGCGAAATGGTCGGCATGGCATTATACGACGTACTTATCGTTATCCGATAACTACGTTATATAATGCAATCGGTCAACTCTTGATCCCAATCTCGGGCATTCCCAGCGTAGCCCGGTTTTTCAAAGCTCGGCGCATCGCTGGCGCCTCTGGCGACGGCGGTGGGCCGGCGACTCGTGAGCGAGCCCGTTGGCGTGGCGCCACCTGCCAGGCCCAGTGGCGGGAGCAGTGGAGGAGCGCGGCGGCGGGGGTAGTGGGCGGTTGGTCGGCGGTCGCCTGTTAACGGTCAGCCCACGATCTCCAGCGGCGGGCGCTGGCGCCAACGCCCTCTTGTGAAGTCGGGGAAGTCCATTGGCGCACTCCCGGCCGCAATCGAGCGCTCGCTCAATTCGGAAACGGCGCTCCAGGCCGCGCCGTCGTAGACGTCCATATCGGTGGGAGTGCCAGCCCGGAGGCACTCCACCAGCCGCACATCCTCGATGTAATCCATCCCGCCATG
>DATMBI010000080.1:0-4156 GCA_035559375.1 Gemmatimonadaceae bacterium
GAGGCCCGCCTGCTCGCGGCCTTGAGCGATGCTGCCAGGAAGATCAGCGCCGAAGGAAACGCGATAAACGCGATATTGCGGGCGCTCGCCGAGAGTTGTGTGCTCTTGACCGTCTATTCTTCCGACGAGGCTTTCGAGTTCGTGAACGCGTTCGCGCCACAGCAGCTTCTGTTGGCTGTGCGCCGAGCCGAAGAATGGCTCCCCTCGGTGCGCAACGCTGGGCTCGTGTTCACGGGCAGTAGTTCGCTCGTGTCAGCTAGTTTTGCTAGCGGTGCCAATCTGTTGCTGCCCAAGGGCGGTCTAGCGCGCTTCTGGAGTGGCCTGTCGAGCGATTCTTTCCTTCGCTGGACTAGCACAGAGCGCGTCACCGAAGAGGGGATGCGAGCGTTGGCTGGCACTGCTTCGACCCTCGCCGAATTGGAAGGCATCGGTTCTAGCGTTGTAGTCTTCCCTCGCGACAAGGAGTAGCTAATGCTTGCAACTTCGGTCGGTGTCACTCGCAGGGTGCGTTCCGCTGGACTAACGGCCTAGAATGGCAGTGCGACATACTGAACTCCTAGAGGCAGTTGCCGAGCTGGCGCAGCTCGCGGCGTCGGTGGCGCTGCAGCGTTTCAGGGAAGGAGTTACTTGCGAGACCAAGGACGATGGTTCTCCAGTTACCGACGCCGACCGTGCTGCGGAGGCCGCTGCTCGCGAGTGGCTCGGTCGGTTCGCTCCTGGGGATGCTATCGTAGGCGAGGAATTCGGTGTCTCGAATATTGGTGCTGCCCGTTGCTGGTATCTGGACCCGATCGACGGTACGCGCAGCTTCGTGCGGGGCGTTCCGTTATGGGGTTCGGTGGTGGCGGTGGAAGAAGCGGGCACGGTACTAGCGGGGGCTATCTGCTGCCCGGCAACGGGCGACCTGGTTGTTGCTGCCTTAGGAGAGGGTTGCTGGCACAACGGTGCCCGGGCGTGGGTGTCGCAGGTGGAACGGGTGAGCGCGGCGACGATTTTGGCCACCGACTTTCGCTTTGGCACTGATCGGGAACGCCGAGAGCGGTGGAACCAACTGGCTGAGCGCGTGGCACTGGCACGCAGCTGGGGTGACTGCTATGGCTACGTGCTGGTTGCAACAGGCCGCGCGGAGTTGATGGTAGATCACCGGCTCAACACCTGGGACTGCGCACCGCTCTTGCCGATCGTATCCGAGGCAGGTGGTGTGATGACGGACTGGACGGGCGAGGTGCGTGTCGGCAGAGACGCCGTGGCCACCAATGCGCTTCTAGCTCGCGAACTGCGGGCGGCATTAGGGGTGCCGTACCGCACGAGTCCATACTGATGGACCGCGCCCAAGTGCGATGTCGGGATCCTGTTCAGAATCGCTGCATGCTGCGTAACGGCGCGCGAGCCGTGTCGCCCAAATACACGAACTGAACGTCCCGGATGTAGCGCTCTACTGCGCGCCTGACGTCGCTCGGTGTGACTGAACGGAGGTTCGCTTCGAAACGCAGCGCTGCACGATAATCTCCCTGATAGAGTTGCGCACGCGCTAGGAAATCCGCTTGCTCTACGGCCGATTCGTTCTCGAGGAAATAATGAGTAACGAATTGCCGCACGAGTCGTTCCAGTCCGTTCTGATCTACCCAGCCCTGCCTCAGCGCCTCTATTTGGCGGCGGATGATGTCGACCGTCAGTTCTGGCGAGGTCGTCGTTACGTAGATGCCACCGGCTCCGATGGCGCGTTCGAGGAACGGCGCGTCCACTGCGTATGTCAGGTTACGGCGCGAGCGAATCTCGCTGAAGAGCTGGCCCGAGAGTATGGCTGCGGCCACACGCAGAGCGGTGTAGTCCGGCGAGTCGGCTCGCGGGCCGGGGTAGAGGCCGAAGATGTAGTTGGTTGCCAGGTTCCGGCTCACAGGGAGTGCGCTGGGGGCACGCCGCGGGAGGGTGTCGGGGAACGTCCACCGGTAGTCACCTGCGGGCAGGAGGGCCAGTGTCTGGGCGACGAGGCGCTCGATCCAGCTACGCTCCGCGTTCCCGACGACTACCAGAAGCATTCTGGACTTGACGAACGTTTGCCGATGGTAGCGGCGGAGTTCCTCGACTGACACGCGAGCGAGCGACTGTTCTGTGCCAGCGGGCGGAATAGCGTAAGGGTGGCCAGCAAAGGCGAAAGAGTCGGCCAGGAACTCGACCAGCGCATCCGGCGAATCGCGCCGCTGGCGTACTCCGACGAGCAGGCGGCGCCGCACTAGTTCCACTTCGGACGAGTCGAGCAGCGGCTCCATGACTCTGCTAGCCAGAATATGCCAGGTCGAGTCGAGGGTGCTTCGTGTGGCTCTGAGGCCGATCACACTCCAGTCACTGTGGGCTGACGTCTCGATGGACGTTCCCAGGCGCGCCATGGCGCGGCGAAGCACGTCGCGCGGGTAACGCCGTGTGCCGCGTTCACTGGCTTCCAACACTAGCAGCTCGATTCCCGCGTTATCCCAGGAGACCTGACGAGTGCCGCCGAGGAGGTATAGCCGTGCCGCAACTATGTCGCTGCTAGCGGCGTACCGGTGTATGACCTTCACACCCCCCACCTCGAACGAGGCGGTAAGTCCCTGTATCGTGGTTAGGCCTGTCGATGGGTCAGCAGGCTGTGCGTGCGCATGCAGGGCCAACGCGGTCGTTAGCCAAAACAGGGCTGCCACCCGGAGAACCACTGCGTTCCTGGCGCTCACCTGCCCAACACCTCGGCTTCGCGCAGCGAAAGCTGCTCTCTCACTCCGGGCGGGAGGAGGATCCCTACGACGCGCGGCCTGCCAACGATGTAGGAGCGAGCGTAGCGCTGCAGGTCTTCCAGCGTTTGACGAGCCATTTCGTCCACGTACTGCAAGTAGTACTCTAGGCCAGCAACACTCCACCAGAAGCCCAACGTGTGGGCCAGCTCGGAGGGGCGATCGAGGCCGAAGGCGGTGGAAACGGCCCGTTGCGCCTTAGTGGCTTCGAGTTGCTCCTGGGTGATGTAGTCGCCGTCCGCGAGGCGGGCGATTTCGGCGTTGAGAGCGCGTAGCGCCTCACGCAACCGATCTGGTGTCGTCTGTCCCGATATCGTTATAGGGCCAGCGTAGTTCAAGGTGTAGTAGTTGACCATCACAGCCTGGAACAGGCCGCTGTCCACGAGCCGTTGTTGGAGCCGCGAACCAGGTTGATTGAGGGCGTCCGAGAAAACATCCGCCGCGAACGTGGCGGCGCGATCGCGTGCTACGCTAGGCCCCTGCCATTGCATTAGGACGGTGACAGCACCTACGTCTCGCTCCACGAATACGACTGTATCTCTCTCGAGTGGTGGCACCGGGGGGATCGGGGCGGTGGCAAACGGATCGGGAGCCAGTTCCCAGTCGCCGAGCAGTTCGGAGGCTAGGGTGAAAACGCGTTCCGGGTCTACGTCTCCCGTAACGATGAGCACCGTGTTGTTGGGCACGTAGTAGCGCCGCTGGATCTCTCGCAATTGTTCTGCAGTGGCTCGTTGCAACACGGCTCGTTCTCCGATGATGTTCTTGCGACTCCAGTATCCTGGATAGAGGAGCCGGGTCATACTCCGTTCCAGCTCGAAAAACGGGCTCGACTCGTTACGATCGTACTCTCCGAGGACCACCTCTCGTTCTCGTTCCAGCTCTTCGCGGCGAAACAGCGGGCGACGTAGAGCGCTGACCATCAGCCGGAGGCCTGATTCCAGTTCGCTCGAAGGTAGGGTCATGTAGTAGTTGACGCGCTCCTCCTGCGTCGTGGCGTTGAAGACCGCGCCGAGCTCGCCGGCCCGTTGTAGGAACTCGTCCGGTCGCGGGTAGTCGGCGTTGGCCTTGAAGAACATGTGCTCGTAGAGGTGAGCTAGACCTTCGGAGCCTGGGTTCTGCGTGAACGCACCATTACGAACGTCGAACTCGATCGTAGCCAGGGGAACGCCGTGATTCTCGGCCACGACTATCTCTAGTCCGTTGGCGAGCTTCCGGTGGGAGATGAACTGTTCCAGTCGCGCGCGTTGTTGCCCCTGCGCTGGGGGGGCGGCGAAGAGTGCCATCCCACTGGCTAGCAGCAGCAGTCCCCGGCGCCAAGGTGCCGCTCTCGCTCGACAGTTAGGCATGGAGGCTACGACCATGGTGGCTCGTTAAGCTGACGGATGCCGGCG
>DATMBI010000081.1:0-3268 GCA_035559375.1 Gemmatimonadaceae bacterium
CCGCGCGGATGGAATTCGACGCGCAACACCGGGTTACGCACAGCGACCTGGCGCACTTCGTCCAGTAGCTCCGTCGGGTGGAAAGGATCGTCACGGGCACTCAGAAGAAGCGTCGGGACACGAATGCGATCGAGAAAAAACAGCGACGAACACCGTGCGTAATACTCGCTAGCGCTCTGGAATCCGTGTACTGGCGCCGTGAACGCATCGTCGAACTCTACGAGAGAACGCACCGCCTCGACCCCACTCAGCAACCCGGCCTCGGGGAAACGTTCCAGCTTCGCCCGCGCCTTTCGAATCAGGGAACGTACGAAATGCCGCTCGTAAATACGCGACAACCCCTCGCTGATATGCCTGGCCGAACGCTCCAGATCGTACGGGACGGAGACCGCCACAGCTGCTTGCACGAGGTCGGAAGCGACAGAACCTCTCTCGCCCAACCACTTCAACAAGACATTGCCGCCTAACGAGATACCGGCTATAGCCACGGCGGATCCTGGGTTCTCGTCACGGATCCGCCGTACTACCATGTCCAGGTCCCCTGTCTCCCCGGAATGGTAACTGCCCAGACACTTGTTGGGACGGCTACCGCAGCCCCTAAACAGGAGCAAAGCGGCGCTCCATCCGGCGCGCCACGCCGACAGCAGCAGCGGACCGACATAGTGCGACCGGTACGAGCCTTCCAGGCCATGCAAGACCAAGAAGTGCGGCGCTTGTGGGCCGGCATCCAGTCGGAGCAGCTCGACCTCGTCTCCATCGGACGTCGGCCAAAGCTCGGTCCTGAGGCCGGGTAGCCGTGGTCGTCGCCGAAAGAATCGCGGCCACAGAGTCATGCTGTGGCCACCGGGCAACCACCACGCGGGTCGGAAGCTATTATCCATTTCGTTACATTAAGCTGCGCCGCAGGCACAAACACAAGCGCGTTCTTCCTTACAGGCAACCGGTCGATTCAGGGGACTAGCAAGGGTGGAAGTACAGATCTTCGGTAGCAAGAAAAACCCCAGCACACGCAAGGCACTTCGCTTCTTCGCGGAACGAAGCATTCGCACGCACTTCGTGGATTTTGCAGTACGCGGCCCCGCACTAGGAGAGTTGCGCCGCTTCGCGGAGCGCTTCGGTGTCACGAGTCTGATCGACACCACTTCCCGTGCCTTTCGCGAACGAGGGTTAGCGCACTCGATACGAAGCGACGCATGGTGGCTCGAGAAGCTATGCGCCGAGCCCGAACTTCTGGTAATGCCACTTGTGCGCTGTGGAAACCGCCTGACGATAGGGGACGCCGAGGTCCAATGGAACCAGTGGACTACTGCGTCCCGCAGCTCTCCATCTCATCTCACTCGCTGAATCTATGGATCTGAACGTTTGGGCATGGGCTGGCTTCCTGGTCCTCGTGTTCACTCTCTTGGCTCTCGACCTCGGCGTAGTGAACCGCAAAGCCCATGTGATCTCCATTCGCGAGGCTCTCACATTCACCCTCGTGGTGGTGACCCTTGCACTCCTCTTCAACGCTTTCATCTGGCTGGCCTACGATCACCACTGGCTGGGGCTCGGCTCGCACCTAGACCGCATAGACGGAGCAGTCAACGACGGTCGCCTCGCAGCAGTCAAGTTTTTCACCGCCTACTTGATCGAACTCTCCCTCAGCGCAGACAACGTGTTCGTAATGGCGGTGATCTTCCAGCAGCTTCGGATCCCCCCACAGTTCCAACATCGCGTGCTGTTCTGGGGAATTCTGGGCGCGGTGATAATGCGCGCCGTAATGATAGTGCTGGGAGTCTCGCTGATCGCGCGCTACCACTGGATCCTTTACGCCTTTGGCCTTTTCCTCATCTATACCTCGATAAAACTGGCGCTCACTCGCGAAGAGACCGCTGTCGAAGCGGAAGAAGCCTTCGCCATCCGCCTACTACGCAGATTCTTCCCAGTCACCGGTCAGTTCAACGGACCGCACTTTACACTGCGAGTATCCGGTCGGCGCATGCTCACCCCACTGGCTGTGGCACTGGTAATGGTGGAAGCCATGGACCTAGTCTTTGCGCTCGATTCCATTCCGGCTGCTTTCGCCATTACGACCGATCCATTCCTGATCTTCACCGCTAACGTGTTCGCTATCCTCGGGCTGCGCTCCTTGTACTTTGCCCTCGCCGGTGCGATGGAACGTTTCCGCTATCTCAAGACATCGCTCTCTGTCATCCTGGGCCTGATCGGCGTGAAAATGCTGGCACAGGATTGGCTAAAAAGCCTTGTCGGGCCACGAGTCAACCTCTATGTACTGGCACTAGTGGTCGCTATCCTCGTAGTGGGAGTCGCCGCCTCCATCGTCGCCGCCAAGCGCGAAAAAGCACGCTCGGCCGTGGCGTCTTAGAACTCTCCTACGAAGGCGATCTCTGGCTCCAATTGGTGACCGGTGCGCTCCTGTACGACCTGCTGCACATGTGAAATGAGGGAGCGCATCTGGGACGCAGTGGCGCTGCCTAAGTTGACGAAGATGTTGGCGTGGATGTGCGAAACCTGGGCGTCGCCGACGCGAAAACCCTTGAGCCCGCAACCCTCGATGAGGCGCCCAGCACCGATTCCAGCGATCTTCTTGAAAATGGATCCGGCACTGGGATAGATGTCTAGCCACGGATGGCGCGCCCCGCGCCACATGAGATTCTCTTGCATGATCCGGTGCATGTTGTCGGTATCGCCCGGTCTGAGCTTGAACGTTACCTCGAGCGCCACATGCTCGCCCCGGTGCAGCACACTGGTATCGTAACCGAATTCCATGAAGGAGCAATCGACCGACCGCGTCGTTCCATCGAGGAACAGCAACTCCACCGACTCGACTACCTCCGCGATGAACATCGTGCGCTCGCGCTCCGGGGCCGGCGAGAGGAAGTGTAAATTCTGCCAAACCGCACCACCCACAGTGCTCGGTATACCGATGTAGTGCTCCAGTCCCGAGAGCCCGCGGCGCACTGCAGCCATTATCAGGTCCTGCATCACCGCGCCTGATTGTGCTCTGAGCAACGTTCCTTCGAACTCGAAGGCGCGCGCTGCGTTCCGGATCACCAAGCCACGGAAACCACGGTCCCCAACGAGAACGTTCGCCCCCAGCCCCAGAACGAAGTACGGCATGCCCGTAGCACGAGCCACCAGAACCGCTCTGGCCAGATCTGCGGCGTCTGTTGCCTCGTAAAAGAGGTCTGCTGGTCCTCCGATCTTGAACGTGGTGAAGGGAGCCAGCGGCACTGCGCGCCGCAGCCGCTCGAGCTGCAGTTGGCCC
>DATMBI010000082.1:0-2942 GCA_035559375.1 Gemmatimonadaceae bacterium
GGAAACTGGACGGCAACGATTTGCTGCTGGGGAACCTGCAGGAGGGCTACCGCCATGAGGCTCAGGCTGGCACGACGTGGCGCGACTACTTCGAGCGTATCGTGGAGGATCGCGCCGCGGACGAGAGTGCGGAGTGGAGTGAGTCGGACCTCACGGCAGACGCGCGGTGGCTGCTCCACCAATTTTTCCGCAAGCTCCCCTCGCCAGGTCGCGTGCATCGCTTTTGGCGCACCGCGGAGCAGTTCTTCGATGAGCTGCTGGTGCAGTTCCGGGAAATCGCATCCGCCCACGAGAACCGCTGGCGGACACGCCGTCTGCTGCTCTATCCCGACACTGCTGCTGGCGCTGGCACGTGGGAGGATCGCGAGACCTACCTCGGACACTGGCGCGGCGCGCCGCTCGAGCTGGTGTACCTGGACGACAGGAAAGCCTTCGTGACCGCCTCCAACCTGGCTCGCTGCTTCACGCCGGAGGAGTCTGGCGAAGCGCTGCAACAGGAAAGCCAACACGAGCCGTTGGAGCTCAAAGGCGACGATGGGCAAGTGACGACGCTCGTGGTCCAGTCCGTCGCAACACCGGAAAAGCTCGGCACGTATGCGCCCGTCATTCCACTCGATCTCAGCCCCCTGCGTTTCCGCGTGCTCGTGCCGCTCGATCGGGCCACGGCGTGCATCGAAGCCGCTCTCGCCAAATGGCGCGAGGAGTTCGCCCGGGTGTGGGACCGGATGCCGCTGCGGATTGGTGTGGCGGCGTTTCCGCGCATGACCCCCGTGCAGGCGGTCATCGAGGCGGCGCGCAACCTGGAGGACGCGCTCAAACGCGATGGAACGCAGACATGGCGGGTGATCGAGTGCCAGACCCGGGAGGGTATAACGGCCCTCTCGCTGGAGCATGAGCGTGGCCGGGAACTCGTCCTCGTTCCCACCCGGCTTCCCGATGGCCGCGACGACGTGTTCTACCCCTACGTCCAGGTCGAAGATCAGGAGCTGCGCGCGCTGTGGGATTTTCAGCACCCAGATGGGCGTGTGTATCGCCACATGACGGACCTGCGGCTTGGTGACGGCGTACTCGTCCATCCGAGTCGCATCGCGGCGCTCTTCCTCGATACCACAGGGCGGCGTTTCGAGCCGCCCGAGGTACGCCCCCTCGGCGATTTCGAACGCATGCGGGCGGTGTGGGACCTGCTCGTTCGAACGAGTCCGAGCTTGACCGCGCTGCGGGGCGCCTGGTTCGAGCTCGAAGACCGCAAGCGGAGCTGGCGCGGTACGGAAGGCCAATGGCTTCCGGAGGCAGAGGCCCAGTGGATCGGGCTAGCACACGCAATTCTGCGAGATCGGCTTGCCATTTCGGGCGCAGCACTGGAGTCGCTCGTGGAGGCGGCGCAGCGAGGCATCCTGGAGTGGGCGCTCGAATGGCATCTCACCTGGCTTAAGGAAGGTGTGAAGGGTGGAAAAGCATGACTGGAAGCTACGAACAATTCATGGTCGTCGGCATGGCCATTGATCCCATCCATGTGGGGACAGGCGGGGCCCGACTGGGCCGGGTGGACTTGTCTATCGTTCGGGACCCGGTGACGCGTGTGCCGAAGATCCCGGGGTCGAGCCTGGCGGGCGTCTGCCGCACGTATGCGGCGATGCGCTTCGAAGAGCAGCGAAACTCACGACAACAGCAACAGACCGGCCAGAGTTCACGCACGAAGCCGTACTTTCCTGATTGTGCTGGCCAAGGCCAACCGGATCAAACTGGCCGAGGCGGCCACTGTGGTCGAGCCGACTGCCCGATCTGCACCGTCTTTGGCTTCGCCAAAGGGGCTGGCGGCGGCTTCGCGGGCCTGGCCGCCTTCAGCGACGCACATGTCCTGCTCTTTCCCGTTGCCACCCGGGAAGGTCCCGTGTGGGTCACATGCCCGGACGCGCTACGTAAGGCGGGTGACGAGATCAAAGATGAGCTCGACGACGCCGTGTATCAAAAGAGCGGCAAAACGACGCCCTTGAACCTGGGGTGGTTGCTACTAGAGCGAAAAAATAGCCTTCCGAAGAACGCTGAATGGCCGAAGCTGAACAAGCTTGACAGTTACATCACCGGCCGGCTCGCCATTGTATCCGACAAGCTCTTTTCCCACATCGTGAACAGCAACCTCGATGTGCGAACCTCTGTCTCGATCAACCCTGAGACGGGTGCTGCCGAGGAGGGCGCGCTCTTCAGCTACGAGGCGCTGCCGCGCGCCACAGTGCTCGTGTGGGATGTGGTTTGCAAGAACCCGCAGCATTTCCAGGTTGGCGGTCAGAAGGTAAGCGCTCAGGTCAATGGCCAAGAGATCGATGCATCAGCTAAGGTCATCGAAGTGGTGAAATTCGCTCATCCTTATCTGGAACATCTCGGGATCGGCGGCATGGGAACCCGCGGGATGGGCCGGATGCGAGTGCTGTCGTGCGAACCAGCGGCCACGAGCCAGCAGGCTCAAGCCGCCCCTGCCGACCAAGATCAGGCGAGCTCCAAGACAGCGCAGGAGGCGTCGTGATGCAAAACCTCGATTTGGAATGCGCGAAGCTCGGGCGGGAACTGGCCGAGCTGAAGTCGGATGGCAAGCTCGTCGAGGAGAAGGTGTTCACAGCCGCGCTGGGTGTCCTGGAGGAACAAGGACCGTATGCCTGCTTCCTGTACCTCCAAGCGCGTGAGGATAAGCTCGGGCGCGCAATCGCCAAGAAGGCCGCTGAGTTTTTGGTCACAATCATCAAGGTGAGGAACAGCGGCCAGGATCCGCTGCAAGTCGTGCAAAACTTCGCCGAAAATGTCGATCAACTGTTGTGCGACAATTAGAACTGCCGGTGGCGATCTTTAAACTTGCCGGTTCCGTCCTCCCGCTGGTTGACCTACCATGGCCCCTCGAAGGAGGGCGCCATGAAGACCGACCAGGAGATATTGCTCATGAAACGCGAGCG
>DATMBI010000083.1:0-3603 GCA_035559375.1 Gemmatimonadaceae bacterium
GAATCTTCTTCGGCCTGACCGAGGGCGTGGAGAAGGCGCTAGTAGCCGATCTTGTGCCGCCGGCTGCCAGGGGTACAGCCTTCGGCTGGTACAACCTCGCCATCGGTATCGGAGCGCTGCCAGCTTCCCTGATCTTCGGCGCTATCTGGGATCGCGCAGGCTCCGAGGCTGCGTTCGCCTTCGGTGCCTCACTAGCGCTTCTGGCATCGTTGGGGCTGGGAATGCTACGCCTGCGGCGCGCTTAGACTGCAGTCAGCAGCAGCGATGCCCCGGCTGCGCATAACGAGCCCTGAGCCGGTCTTCCTCGAATTCTTTCCTCGAGAGCGGTGGCGCATCGGGGTGACAGCGAGCCATATGCTGCAGGTATGCTTCGTAGTCCGGTGCACCCACTACTCCGCGGACGATGCGTGCTGCGGACTCGAGTCGGCTAGCGAGTAATTCGGGAAAGCTTCGCATCTCAGCGACCTCCTGGAGCGGACTTCCCTACCAAGTGGCGCTCGAACAGCTCGAAAATGCGCCGGTATTCGTCGTTCCAGGAAGAAGGCCTCACGAATCCGTGGTCCTCCACCGGATACGAGGCTAGCTCCCAGCCTGTCTTTCCCAACTCGATCAAGCGCTGCACTAGGCGAACTATATCCTGGTAGTGCACGTTGGTGTCCACCATACCATGCGCCATGAGTAGAGGGTCCTCTAGCCCCTCTGCGAAGAATATGGGCGAGGAACGCCGATAGGCGAGCGTATCGGTCTGAGGAAGGTTCAAGATGCGGGCCGTGTACGGGTGATTGTAGTGCGCCCAATCCGTTACGGCTCTCAAAGCCGCACCGGCACCGAACTCTCTGGGCGCAGTGAACAGCGCCATGAGAGTGATGAAACCGCCGTAGGACCCACCATAGATCCCGATTTTGTCTGGCGGCATCCCGAATTCCCGCTGCAGCCAGCGCGATGCGTCCACATGATCCTGCAGGTCGCGCCCGCCCATCCAGCGATAAATGGCAGTGCGCCAGTCCCGCCCGTATCCTGCGGACGCCCGATAATCGAGGTCGAGGACGACGTATCCCTGCGAGGCGAGAAAGTGGTTGAACATGTACTCGCGGGCGTAACTGGACCAGTAACGATGCACATTGTGCAGATAACCGGCTCCGTGCACGAATATCACCGCCGCTCCGTTCGGGCGGGCCCCGAGTTCCTCGGGACGGTAGATGCGCGCCGGTACGCCGACCCCGTCCGATGCCGGGATAGTGATGATCTCGGGTTTCAGCCAGGGGAAGGAAAGCCACTCTGCAGTGGGCGAGGTAGTCAACTGAGCCATCGGTGCGCCGGGCCGGGCGGCCCGCACGAACAGCTCCGGTGGACGGTTGGCAGTGGAGAAGACGTCGAGTAGCGTATTGCCGTCCGGCGATACGGTTACCGTGTGGCCACCGACCTCGTTGGTGAGCCGCTCCACACGACTCCCGTCCAGCGTCATTCGGTAAAAATGCCGTTCGAACGGCGAGACCTCGCTGGTGTGAAGTTCGAAGTATCGCTGGTCGTCCGATACGCGCGCATCCAGCACCTCCCAGCGCCCGCGCGTGAGCTGGCGGCGATCGCTGCCATCGCTGCGCATGGTGTACAGATGGGCGAACCCGTCGGCTTCCGACACGAACCAAACCCGGTCACTCCCTGGCACGAACCCTCCGCACGGGTAACAGGGACCTCCCACCCACGCGCTGTCCCGGAGCACGTCCAACATCGTCAGCCGCCCGTCAGGCGCATCTAGGCGCCAGAGGTACCGTTCCTTGAAGTCACGCCGCTCGGCGAAAACCAACGCCTGGTCGCCGGAGTCGTTCCACCCCAGCACGGCTGTGATCGAGGGTGCCTCGTTGCTGTCGCGTGGAATCAAAGGCAACCAGCGCACCTCCCCAGAGGGGAGTGCCATGAAGGCTGCCCGACCTCCTGCTTGCACGTCGCCCACCTTGGTCCTCACGGTGAGCTCCTCGGTGTAACCTGAAAGCGTTACCCAGGCAGGGACGATGGTCTGGCGAGCCCCCTGTGCTTGGATCGTGGTCGTCAGGACGAGTGCTCTACCGGTGGGCGATACGGACATGGAGGAGATGCGCTCGTTGGAGAGAAGATAGAGGGTTCTGGGATTGGCACGTTCGCGAGCCTCGCGCGCCACTCGTGCCAGCGAGTCGTTGCGCTCGCGATCGCGGATGGCTTCGAACAACGCTCGCTGCTGCGCTTCCAGCGCGGCCCGCTGCGGCGACGGACGCGCCGTCTCGGACGGCGCTGGACCTGGCCGGATGTCCGTTAGCTGTTGAATGCGCGGCACGTCGAGGTCGAGGGACATGACGTTGCTGCCGTCGCGCAGGAAATAGACGCGACGAGCGTCTGCGGAGAGAACCGGTGCGGTTTCCTGGATAGCTGGCGTCTCGGTGAGCCGGCGAATAGCCGAAGTGAGCAGATCCACGAGATAGAGATCGCCGTTGTAGGAGACGACTTTGCGCGAGCGATCCCGCGAAGTGGAGCCTGGCTGGAGCAGCGGCCCCACGCTGTCCATGTGTGCCTGGCTCACGGCTTCCGGAACAGCGCCAGCCTGCGCGCGCACCCTGTAGGGTCTCAGTTGCTCCTGCCACGCACTACCTGGTGGAAGCCAGTTGAAATAGATCCACCGCCCGTCCGGAGTGAACCGTGGTTGCTGCGGTTCCCTACCGTACACCTCCGGGCCGCGCATGATTTCGGGAATGGTGAGCTGAAAGCGTCCAGCCTGGGCCTGCGCCGCCGGAGGAGCAAGGACGGCTGGGACAGCGATCCAAAGCGCCAGCCCGAGCGCCATGCGATTGCGGTTCATGCTAGGACCTCACGGAGCGAATGGGCGACTAGTTGCCGGCAACGGCCACTCGTGGCTCGAACGGCACTTCCGTCGAAACGGCTGGCTTGCGTCCTAGAACGACTGCCAGCCATTCGCGTGCCGAATCGACGATGATCACGATCACTGCGGCCATGAAAAAGGCTGTCACAGCAGCGTCCACGCGATCGTTGAAAATGAACTTGGCCGCGTCGGCGGCGCTGGCCACGCCGCGGGGGAGTTCACCCGCAGCCAGTGTGGCTTCGTAGAGGCGCGCACGCGCCAAGAAACCGAGCCGCGGATCGGTGGAAAAAATCTTCTGGAAGCCTGCAGTCATGGTCACCGTGACCAACCAAGCAAGCGGGAGAAGGGTGATGAAGGCGTAGCGAGCCTTACCCATCTTCACGATGACGGTAGTCCCGACGCACAAGGCCACGGCTGCCAGCAGCTGGTTCGCGATTCCGAACAGGGGCCAGAGGGTGTTCACGCCTCCGAGCGGGTCGATCACGCCTTGGTACAGAAAATAGCCCCACATAGCGACGAAAAGGGCGCTCGTGAGCAGCACGCTGGGATACCAGGAAACTCTGCCTAACGGCGCCCACACATGCTTCAGCAGATCCTGCAGCATGAAGCGACCTACCCGCGTCCCGGCGTCCAGCGTGGTAAGGATGAACAGCGCTTCGAACATGATGGCGAAATGGTACCAGAGAGCGAGGGCGGTGGGACCGCCGAGTACGCTCGCAAAAAGGTGGGCCATTCCCACAGCCAAGCTAGGGGCC
>DATMBI010000084.1:0-2767 GCA_035559375.1 Gemmatimonadaceae bacterium
ACTCCCTGCGCGGGCCACTGAAATCGCGGCGATCGCGGCAGCACATCTTCGCGACCGAGCACTTGCCCAGCAGGATGCCCGAGACCTTCTCGCTGAGGCCGCCCGGTCGGGGAGCGACATCTTCGCAGTGCTGCGCTTGTGGCGAGAGGCGCGCCGCCTTGCGGTGGAGCAACCGGTGCTTCTGCCGCTCGCTGCGCGATGGGAGCGAGTGGCCGTGCAGTGGGTTCCGACGCTCGTTTCCCGGCTCGAGAGAATGGCAGCGCAACCGCGGGGACAGGCCAGGGTGGACACGACTCATGTACGCCTGACATCGGGGTGGGCTCGCCGCGCGGCGGACTTCGTGGCAGCTAGACGGGCGCCTCCCCAGCCTCCGGTAGTGGTAGCGGTTTCCGGCTATTCGCGGCTCATCGAAAACGCTGCCGGTGGAGGTAGCCCGGCGCAGAGGCGGCGGTTTCTCGCTCAGGCACGCAACGAGGAGTCCCTCGTTGCCGAGTATCTGTTGCTCCGCGCCACCGAGCGGGATCCGATCCCCGAGGTTGCGCTCGCCGTTCTCACGGCTGCGGTAGGGATGCGCCCCTACGCGCAGGAATCGGCCTGGTTCCCCGGAGTAACGACGACTACAGCCCGAGACATAGAGGCTCGATTCGGGGTTGCGGTGAGTTTCGACCGCGACGTCCCTAACGAGTGGCGTCCATATCTCCTCCGCGCACTCGCGTCGGCCCTGACTGACTTCAAGCGCATATTCCCGCGCTACGATCCACGCGGGCTCCAGGTGCGGTTCGGTTCCACACCATCGGGCGATCGTGCCCTGGCGCTGCACGACCCGGAACGGCGCAGAATCGTTTTGCCGCCGGCTACCGGAGCCGGTGTGGTAGCCCACGAACTAGTGCACGACGTAGACTGGCTGGCCGCACGGCGCCAGTACGGGAACGGTTGGTACCGCACCGATAGGGCATCGCGGCGCAGTGACGATCGGCTGGCGGCTGTCGTGTCCCAGATGGCGAGGAGTGCCGCGTCTGGCGAAGCGCTGAGCGAGCTACGCCCTACAGAACTTTTCGCTCGGTATACAGACTGGTTCGTAGCAGCCGCGCTCGCGCGCGAGGGACGCCTGAACGGCTACTTGAGCGCGGTTCAGGATGCGACGTTGATCGGTCACGGTTCGGCAGCGAGGCCCGAGGGGCGCGTCGATGCGGGGGCGTTGTCCAAAGCACTCGTAGAGATGGCGGGGCTCGACGCTGGGCTGGAGTCTTGGTATCGCACCAATTTCGGAGAGCGTAGACGGCTTTCGGCGGAGGAGGTCGTGCGCCGGATTCTCGCCACCCGTGTTTCTCTCGGTGATCTGCGCCTCCCGCCCCGCTACTCGGTGTGGGCCGAATCGGCAACGATGTCGCTGCTACGCCGTACCGGAAGCGGGTGGGCCGCATGGGAGTGCTTTGCGGCGACGGAGGTGGCGGGAGATCCCGTTACGATCCGGACGGTTGCGGGCTACGCCGCCAAGGCTAGGGCGCGCGGTTTTCTGCGCGAATGGCGACAACTGGTAAGTCGGCATGGACTGCAGCCACTGTCGTCTCTGACACCACGCGACGTTCCTCCGTGGAGGCCGGAGCTGCAACTGGAACAGGAGCGGATGCTCGAGGACGCCATTCTCTGGAAAGCATTCCGTGGGTACTCGACCGCGACGCCCAGCCGGCGACTCGGGGCCGAGGTGCATGCCTGCAGCGGGTGAAGGAGCGGCGCTTCGCTTTCGTGCAGCGTAGGTGAGCCGTCCAGCGTAAGACTGTGCCGAGTGCCCTAGTAGGGTGTATTCTTGGCATGGCATTTGTCGGGGAGGAATGCTTTGCTGATCCGTATCCTGCCGCCTAACCCTATCTCGTCTTCAGAGATCACTCCTGAAAGAGTTTACTGGAACAGGCGAGAGTTCGTGAAAGCCATGGGCCTCGCGGGTGTGGCTGTCGCCTCCTTCGCCAAGACGACCCACGCCTGGTCGCGACGTATTGCTCCTGCAACGCAAGGAGGGCCTGGGAGCGTGGGTCGTGCCACTGTGGGCGAGGAGCTGCGCGGCGAGATGACGCCGTGGGTGGACGTTACCGGTTACAACAATTTTTACGAGTTCGGCACGGGGAAGGAGGATCCGGCTGCGAATGCGGGTCGGTTGCGCACCAAGCCGTGGACCGTGCGCGTCGAGGGTCTGGTGAAGAAACCTGCCGACTATCATTTGGAGGATTTCATCAAGCCGCACAAGCTGGAAGATCGCATTTATCGCCATCGTTGCGTGGAAGCATGGTCGATGGTGGTTCCATGGCAAGGGTTTCCCATGGCCGATTTCATCAGGCGCGTAGAGCCACTTCCATCGGCACGTTTCGTCGAGTTCACTACTCTTTACGATCCCGAACAGATGCCAGGCCAGCGGACTGGAGTGCTGGATTGGCCCTACGTGGAAGGGTTGCGGCTCGACGAGGCGATGCATCCGCTGTCTTTTTTCGTGACGGGAGTGTACGGAAAGCCCCTTCCCAACCAGAATGGCGCGCCGTTACGCCATGTGGTCCCCTGGAAATACGGCTTCAAGGGGTGCAAGTCGATCGTACGTATCCGGTTTACCGAGCAGCAGCCGCGTACGACGTGGAACATGGCTGCGCCACACGAGTACGGTTTCTACGCGAACGTGAACCCTAACGTGGATCACCCGCGTTGGAGCCAGGCCAGGGAACGGCGGATCGGCGAACTGCGCCGCCGGCCTACGCTAATGTTCAACGGCTACGCCGAACAG
>DATMBI010000085.1:0-2764 GCA_035559375.1 Gemmatimonadaceae bacterium
TGTGACGCTGGTCAGATCAGCGGAACGTTCGATGGCTCTGGCGATGCCGAAGTCGGCTACGAGAGCGTTCCCTGAGGAGTCGAGCAGAATGTTTTCGGGCTTGATGTCGCGGTGCAGAACGTTGCGGGCGTGAGCGTGAGCCAGCGCGGCAGCGACGTCACGTGCAATCCGGAGCGCCACGGACACGGTGAGCTGGCCCTCCCGGACAAGGCGCGCTCGCAGCGTTTCGCCCTCCACGAAGGGCATCGTGTAGTACAGGAGGTCGCCCGCTTCACCCCATTCCAGTAGCGGAACGATGGAAGGATGTTCTAGCCGAGACGCGACTTCGATCTCGCGCTGGAAGCGCTCCATATCCAGAGCCGAGGCGACATCGGCACTGAGTACCTTGACGACCACACGGCGACCACGGGTCGCGTCTTCGGCCAAGAAGACACGGGCCATCCCACCGCTGGTGAGCTCACCGGTGATCCTGCAGTCGGCGCCCAGCGCTGCTCGTAACTCGGCCAATATGTCTGCAGGCACAGCGCCATCCCGCTAGCGGATTTCAAAGCTGCTGCCCGGACCGCAGAGTGGCAAGGCGCCGCTTAGCGACGCCCGCTGCTCACTCGCTCAACGGTCGCTGAGCCCTCGGAACGGTACCTCTTTGTAGCCTGCCGGTATTTCGAAGAGAGAGGCCGGCAAAGCCTTGCTCTGCACGTCGCGCACCTCGGTGACCACCCTCAACAGAGTCACCTGGCGTGGTTTCTCGTCGGCCTTTCTCTCCTCCGCCTGCTTCTGCTGCCCGCCCAGCGCACGTCCGAAAGCCCCTCGCAACACATTTCTCGCTACGTTGCCCGCAGTGTTGCCGCCGCCGGAATTGGAGCTCGCGGCCAAAGCAGCTTTGGCATCGAACTCGACACCAGGCGGGACGACAACGAGATGCGTGGTACTGCGCACTGTGAAACCATCGATTTTTTGCGCCTCTTCCGCCGCTTTCTCTAAAGCAGCACGCATTTTCGGGTCTTGCATGAACAACGCTCCCACATCCTGCTTCCCGAACGCACGTCTGTACTCGGCTAGCTCGCGCTGCGCCAACCGCTGGTAGGCCTCGACCAGCTCGCCGCCCTTGACGTTCCAGGCATCCATGAGCAGCACCAGAGTTCCTGCCTCCGAGGTCTGGCCACCCTCCGGTGTCATCGTCATGTCGGTTTTCAGGATCATCAAGTAGCGCTCTGCATCCTGGCCTGCTATCCGCTCTCGCTCGCCAGTGGGCTCCACTCTCAGGTCGAATTTGAAATCCACTTTGACAGAATCGTCTTCGACTCTAGCAGCGCCCTTCTCTCGGGCAGCTTTTAGTTCCCCTCGTGCCTGCGCGGCCATGGCTCGAGCAGCCGCTGCCATCTGGTCGAAACCGACGGCCGTATATGTCTTAGCCTTGTGGTCCAGTGTGACGATCCGCCGCTTTTCGAAATCCAGAATAGTGGAGCTGTTGGAAGCGTCGGTGCGCAGGCGACCATTCGCGAGGTAGTGCGTCTCGGTTACCTCGCCCCCGCCAGCCAACTTCACTGCGAAGTTGAGGGCACCGCCCATGTCCAACTTTGTGGTGGATTTGTACTGCAGATCTTGAGCTGTCAGTTGAATCGGTACGACCAGCGCTAGTACCGCACGGCAAATCCGGCTAGGGAAGGCGGGCTGCATCGTGGCTCCTCGGGCTGCGGGTGTCGTAGCCAAGCTACGGCTTGCAGTGTGAGCCCGCCAGTGCGCCTAGACGCATGGTGTTGGCGCGCCCGTGGCACGCCTGGACGGATCCGTGGGTAGTGAATTGCGGCGAGCCAGACACATGCAACACCAGGTCACTGGGACGTGGCGGCTGCCACTGCAACGCTGATCGAGCCTAGCGTGCTAGGTTACGCGCGGCCGTCCGCTGTGTGGAGAGGGAGGTCGGCCCGAAACGTGCTACCCTGTGCACTAGAATGGAGCAGAAGTACATCGCCGCCATGGGCTCGAGCTACCCAGCGTGCGATAGACAACCCCAGTCCCGCGCCTTCGTGCGCTCCGCTCGCACTGCGCAGTCGTCCGCGATAAAAGCGCTCGAAGATGCGAGGCTGGTCCTCAGGGGCGATCCCGACTCCGGTATCCGTCACGTCCAAGTGCACGTGGCCGTCTCGCACAGTCAAGGTGACGCTGACCCTACCGTTAGGCGTCGTGTACTTTACTGCATTGTCCAGGATATTCATGACCAATCTTCTCAGCAACCCTTCGTCGCCCATCATCGCTGCATCGGTGTCCCCGCAATGTAACTCTACACTTATCCCCTGACTGGTTGCCAGGGCCTGAATAGATCGCACGCACTCCTCTACTACATCTCCGAAGTAGAGTTCCTCCATCTTGATTGCTTGCATGCCTTCCTCTCCGTGGGCGAGAAGGAAGAGATCGTCGACTATACGCCTCAGCCTATGCGACTCGCTGCGCACCACCGACAGTGCCTCGCGCAGAGATTCCAAGGGCCTATCCGACCGAGCGAGTGCCAGTTCACTTTCTCCGCTGATAACTGCGACAGGAGTGCGCAGCTCGTGAGATGCGTCGGCCATGAAGCGGCGCTGTTCTTCGAAAGCTCGCTGCAGTCTCTCCAGAAGTTCATTGAAGACTAGAGCCAGTCTGCCGAGTTCGTCGTTCGGATTGACCACAGGGAGCCTCTCGTGGAGCGACGACGCACCGATGTTGGCTGCGCGGGCCGTCATTTGCGCCACCGGTCTCAAGCTCGCTCGGGCCAGCACGTAGCCCC
>DATMBI010000086.1:0-2062 GCA_035559375.1 Gemmatimonadaceae bacterium
TCTGGCGCCGTCTCGTGGTACGACCTGCCCGGCTGCAGGGCGACAGGGTGCATGGAGGAGATGCGATCCTGGTGCTGTCGCTCATCGCGGCACTGATGGTTACCCTTCTCGGCACGTCCGCACTCGACCATGTCCTCGCACCTCGAGCGGCCGCAGCTTTCCAGCCGCTCTCGCGACTGCTAGCGCTCCCGCTCGCGGGGATGGATGCCGAGATAGGGAGATCGATCCGTGATTTCTTCTGGTGGTCTCACGCCCTCCTCATTCTAGGCTTCTTGAATTATCTCCCTTATTCGAAACACCTCCACATCATCGTCTCGCTCCCGAACACCTTCTTGTCCAATACCAGTGGACCGGGTCCGGTAGGCGCGATGCCCAAGCTGGACCTCGAGGGTGAACGCGATCATTACGGCGCAGCCGACGTGGTGCATCTCACTTGGAAAAACCTCCTCGACGGCTACGCCTGCACGGAATGTGGTCGCTGTACCGCTGCTTGCCCCGCTGCTCTCACTGGTAAACCGCTGTCGCCGCGCAAGATCGTCATGAGCGTGAGGCAGCGGTTGCTGGAAGCTGCGCCGGCACTGCTGGGGGCTGACGATCCCTACGCTCTGCCGTTGCTAGGATTCAATAGCGGCGTCGCGAGCGCACCTAAGGGACGCCGCCTTCTAGACAGCTACATCTCCGAGGAAGAGCTCTGGGCATGTACGTCGTGCCGTGCCTGCGTGTACGAATGCCCGGTTTCGATAGATCAACTCGATGTAATCAATGCGTTACGGCAGGGTTTGGTTCTGGACGAGGCCCGTTTCCCGGAGGAGGTGATCCCGACCTTCGAGTCGTTGGAGAGCCACGGCACGCCCTGGCCCTTCCCGGCGAGCGAGCGTGGTCGCTGGGCGGAGGGGTTGGGTGTCCCCACGATGGCGGAGTTGGCGGCTAGGGGAGAGCGCCCGGAGATCCTGTTCTGGGTGGGGTGTATGGGCTCCTTCGACGAGCGTGCGCGCAAAGTATCGGTGGCCGTGGCGCGGCTGATGCAGGCGGCGGGAATCAGGTTCGCGATTCTCGGTCCTGAAGAGTGCTGTCATGGCGACCCGGCGCGGAGAATAGGTAACGAGTACCTATACCAGACGCTGGCTATACGAACAGTAGAGACGCTCGGTCGCTACGAGGTCACGCGGGTCGTAACGGCTTGCCCACACTGCTTCCATCAGTTCGCCAAGGAGTTGCCCGAGTTCGGTGGCCGCTACGAGGTGCTGCACCACTCGCAGTTGATCGCCGAGCTGCTGCAGGAGGGACGTTTGAGGCTCCTTCCGGGTAGTGAGGAGTTCTTGAAGGTAGCGTACCACGACTCGTGTTACTTGGGCCGCTACAACGACATCTACGACGCGCCCCGGGATGCACTCCGCCGAGCGCTTCCAGTGTTGGAACTGGTGGAGCCGGGTCGCACTCGGGACCGCGGCCTCTGTTGCGGAGCCGGGGGCGGTCGCATGTTCATGGAGGAGCGGACCGGGCGGCGCATCAACGAGGAACGCGCGGCGGAGTTGCTGGGCACGGGAGCCGAGGTGCTCTCGGTAGCGTGCCCGTTTTGCTTGACGATGGTGTCGGACGGCGCCCGCCGGCTTGGCAGCGAGGTGCCGGTGATGGACATAGCTGAGCTCGTGGCTTCGCGCCTGGATAATGGTGCTGCCGAGTAGGGTGGTGGTGGGGTGATTGCGAGGCGGTTGCCTTGGGCGCATCTTGGAGTGCCTGCTGAGCGAGGCGGCGTGTGCCAGCAGGTTCGAATGCTAGGCGAGGTTTTCTTACGGGGAGATTGCGAATGCGAAGCGGCGATTCCACCCTCAGGTTTTCGATGTGTCTGGCTCTTGTTGCGGCAATGGCGTGCGGAGGCGGCGAGACGGCTCAGAAGACCGACACGGCTGCCACGCCACCTCCGCCACCCCCACCCGAATCTTTCGCATTAGTCGGTGACGACGGCTCGTGGACGGTGGACATCACGCCGGCCGGGATCACTTGGCGCGGCAAGCGGGGCGCTAGGCGCGACTCGATCACGTTCGAGTTCAAAGAGCCGACG